>NZ_JBRREK010000098.1:0-8512 GCF_056760235.1 Stenotrophomonas sp. STEN018 | reverse complement strand
CCCCCCCCCGCCCCCCCCCCCCCCCCCCCCCCCCCCCCCCCCCCCCCCCCCCCCCCCCCCCCCCCCCCCCCCCCCCCCCCCCCCCCCCCCCCCCCCCCCCCCCCCCACTACCGCTCCCTCCCTTTTGCGCAGCAAAGGGGAGGGTTGGGGAGGGGTTGGCTCTTCGCCGGTTGATGCAATCCCGGCTTCGCGGCTGACGCCGCTCCTACAAAGATGATGGTCGGTAAAGCCCCTAGCCGAGCATGGCTCGGCACTACGCGTAACCCACGTCTCGTGACCTGCATCCCCGCAGCCCGCCCGCGCTCCTGCATAATCAGCACGATGAGCGTCCTGCGTTTTGACAATGTCAGCAAACAATATGCCGGTGGCCATCAGGCGCTGCTGGATGTCAGCTTTGAAGTGGCGGCAGGCGAGATGCTGTTCGTCACCGGGCACTCCGGTGCCGGCAAGAGCACCTTGCTCAAGCTGATCCATCTCAGCGAGCGGCCCAGCCGTGGCGCGGTCATCTTCGGCGAACGCAATCTGCTCAAGGTACGCGGTGGCAAGGTCGCCCTGCATCGGCGTGAAGTCGGCGCGGTCTATCAGGATCATCGTCTGCTGGTCGACCGCAGCATTGGTGAGAACGTCGCCCTGCCGCTGATCCTGCGTGGCGACCGCCGTGCCGACACCGGCAAGCGGGTGCGCTCGGTGCTGGAGCGGATGGGCCTGGGCCACCGTGAGAAGGCGCTGCCCAGCGAACTGTCGGCCGGTGAGCAGCAGCGCGTCGGCATTGCCCGGGCGATTGTTGCCGAGCCCAAACTGCTGGTGGCCGACGAACCCACCGGCAACCTCGATCCGACCTTGGCGGCGGAAATCATGACCTTGTTCGCTGAACTGCCTGCGCGCGGTACCAGCGTGCTGGTGGTCAGCCATGACCTTGCCCTGCTCAAGCAGATGCGCAAGCGCGTGTTGATCCTCGACCACGGCCGTCTGGTCGATGACATCTCGCCGCAGGACCTGGCCGAATGACTACCAGCAGCAACGCCGAGAAAACCGCTACGAACACCAATACCAACGCGGCAGCACCGTCGCGGCTGGCCACCTGGATCAACCACCATCTGCATAGCGTGGTTTTCAGCCTTGGCCGCGCGCTGCGCCGGCCGTGGGCTACCGCGCTGACGGTGGCGGTGATGGCCCTGGCCTTGGCACTGCCGTTGGGGCTGTCGATCGGCTTGGACAACCTCAAGCATTTCTCCGGCAGCGTGCAGCAGTCGCGCGATATCAACCTGTTCCTGAAGACCGACGTCGATGGCGCCGCTGCGCAGGAACTGGCCAAGACCCTGCGCGCCCGGGCCGATGTGGCGCAGGTGCAGCTGCGTACGCCGGACGAAGGCCTGGCCGAGTTACGCGAGAACGCCGGTCTTGGCGAAGCCATCGATGCGCTGGGTGAAAATCCGCTGCCCACGCTGTTGATCGTGACTCCGGCCGACGGCGTTGACGCAGCCCTGGCCAAATCGCTTGAAACCCTGCCGCAGGCCGATCTGGTCCAGCACGATGCGCTCTGGCGGCAGCGGCTGGATGGTTGGCTGAGCTTCGGCGCACGTCTGGTGCAGGTGTTGTCCGCACTGCTGGGCCTGGGTGCGGCGCTGGTGGTCGGCAATACCGTGCGCCTGGACATCCAGGCACGGCGCGAGGAAATCGGCGTGCTGCAGTTGCTGGGTGCCAGTGATGGCTTCATCCGCCGCCCGTTTGTCTATATGGGTGCGTGGTACGGGCTGGGCGCTGGTGCACTCGCGCTGGGCCTGATCGGCGTATGCGGGCTGGCCCTGCGCGCGCCACTGGCCAATCTGTCGCAAAGCTACGGCAGTCCCTTCATGTTGCAAGGCCTGGATTTGCTGCATTCGGGCATGGTGCTGGTAGGCACCACGATTCTGGGTTGGTTGGGGGCATGGCTGGTGACCGGTCACTTCCTCAGGCAGACTCGCCCGACTGAAACCTGAGGCCCGCATGTCCACGCACGAGCTCAAGCACCTGATCAGCGACGCGCCACGGGTAATGGTGGTCGATGGATCCAAACTGGTACGGCGCCTGATCAGCGATGTGCTCAAACGCGAACTGCCCGACGTTGAGGTGGTTGGCTGCGCCAGCATTGCCGAGGCGCGCGAAGCGCTGGCCGCTGGCCCGGTGCATCTGGTCACCACCTCGCTGGCCTTGCCCGATGGCGATGGCCTGGCGCTGGCACGTGGTGTGCGTGAAACCGCAGGGCAGGCCTATGTGCCGGTAATCGTGGTCTCCGGCGACGCCCAGCAGCATCTGGAACAGCGCCGCTTCACCGAATACGTCACCGATTATTTCGACAAGGCACTCGGCCACGAAGCCCTGGCGACTTTCATCCGTGGCTATGTGCAGCCCGAGCCGGTGGCTAATGCCACGGTGCTGTATGTCGAAGACAGCCGCGTGGTGGCAGAGGCTACCAAGCGCATGCTCGAACGGCATGACCTGCATGTCGTGCACGTGCTCACCGCCGAGGATGCGTTCTCGCTGCTCACCGCCGAGTCGTTGGGCCGCACCACGCGCCAGGTGGATCTGGTGCTGACCGACGTCACCCTCAAGGGTGAGCTCAGCGGCCGCGATGTGGTCGAACGCATCCGCGTCGACTTCGCCTATGGCAAGCGACGCCTGCCGGTGCTGGTGATGACTGGCGACGGCAACCCGCACAACCAGTCGGCGCTGCTGCAGTCCGGCGCCAATGACCTGGTGCAGAAACCCATTGAAGAACGTCTGCTGGTGACCAAGGTGCTGTTCCAGCTGCGGCTGGCGCGCATGGCACAGCCGGCGGTGGTGCTGTGAGCGAAGACGGCGCACAGATCCAGCTTGAGCCCAGTTGGAAGGCGCGCATCGGCGATTGGCTGCTGCGCCCGGAGATGCGTGAACTGTCGGCCTTCCTGCGCAAGCGCAAGGCAGCCGGCGCCCATGTGTTCCCGCCCGGCCCGGAAATCTTTGCTGCCTTCAACGCCACGCCGTTCGAGCAGGTAAAGGTGGTGGTGCTGGGCCAGGACCCGTACCACGGCTACGGCCAGGCGCATGGTTTGAGTTTCTCGGTGATGCCGGGTGTGCCGGTGCCGCCCTCGCTGCTCAACATCTACAAAGAACTTGAGGCCGACCTGGCCATCCCGCGCCCGGACCACGGCTGCCTGCTGCCGTGGGCGCAACAGGGCGTGCTGCTGCTCAACGCCGTGCTGACGGTGGAAGAAGGCAAGGCTGGTGCGCATCAGGGCCGCGGCTGGGAGGGTTTCACCGACCACGTGGTCGACGTGCTCAACCGCGAGCGCGAAGGCCTGGTGTTCCTGCTGTGGGGCGCCTATGCCCAGAAGAAAGGCAAGGTCATCGATACCCGCCGCCACCGCGTGTTCAAGGCGCCGCATCCTTCGCCGCTGTCGGCGCATCGGGGGTTCCTGGGCTGCCGTCATTTCTCGCAGGCCAATGACTATCTGGCCCGTAACGGCCAGGCCCGGATCGACTGGCGGCTGCCGGCGCTGGCCGATCTGGCGCTGGCACCGGCTGGCGGCTGAACTGCCTTGATTCCTGTCATATCGCGGTGACCTTGGACTTGCTACCTTGGCGGTCCTCGGAATGCCGATGTTTCTGTCGCCTATTCAGGTTTGACTCTGGGTTTGGCAACAAAAACAGAACGCTGGAACTTTTTCTGTACTGAGCAGTCCAATAGTTCGACTGCTAAGATGAGGTCCTATGAACCTGAACACCTCTACTGCCCTTGTGGCAAACAATCTCCCGATCCCCAGTGCGCTCGGTTCGCTGGACGCCTACATCGGTGCCGTGCACCAGATCCCGGTGCTGTCGGTCGATGAGGAACAGGAACTGTCGCGTCGCTTCCGCGACGAGCAGGATCTGCACGCCGCACGTGAGCTGGTGCATTCGCACCTGCGCTTCGTCGTGCACGTGGCCCGCGGCTACAACGGCTACGGCCTGCAGCTGGGCGACCTGATCCAGGAAGGCAACATCGGCCTGATGAAGGCGGTCAAGCGCTTCGACCCGGACATGGGCGTGCGCCTGGTGTCCTTCGCGGTGCATTGGATCCGTGCCGAGATGCACGAGTTCATCCTCAAGAACTGGCGCATCGTCAAGGTCGCCACGACCAAGGCGCAGCGCAAGCTATTCTTCAACCTGCGCAAGTCCAAGACCCGCCTGGGCTGGATGAACGCCGCCGAGGTCAGCGCCGTCGCCAAGGATCTGAACGTCTCCGAGCGTGAAGTGATGGAGATGGAATCGCGTCTGTCCGGTCGTGACATCGGTTTCGATGCGCCGTCGGATGAAGACGACGACCATGCGCCGCCGTCGCCGGCTGCGTACCTGGTCGCACGCGATGAAGATCCGTCGCAGGCCTATGAGCGCGAAGACAGCGAAGACAACCAGCTGAGCCTGCTGCGCGAAGGTCTGGGCAAACTCGACCAGCGTTCGCGCGACATCATCGCCCGCCGTTGGCTGGACGCCGACAGCAAGGTGACGCTGCAGGAACTGGCAGATGAGTACGGCGTGTCCGCCGAACGCATCCGCCAGATCGAAGCGAACGCGCTGAAGAAGATGAAGGCATTGTTCGCTGCCTGAGCAAGGCCGCAGCAGTGACACGAAGGCCCGGGGAAACCCGGGCCTTTTTTTGTAGTGCCGAGCCATGCTCGGCAGGGGCTTCATGCACAGGCCAACCGTCGCTGGTAACGCTCCTGCCGAGCATGGCTCGGCACTACAGGGGAACCTACCGTTGCCGGTAACGCTCCTGCCGAGCATGGCTCGGCACTACGGGACGATTCTCATCACCGGTAGGAAAGCTTTCCCGTGTAGATTCGGCATTCCTCTTGCAGACGGACCCGGTGATGAAAGGACAGTGCCTGTGTGGTGCGATTGAAGTGATTGCCAGTGAGCATTCGGAAATCGGCCTCTGCCATTGCAGCATGTGTCGACGTTGGTCCGGCGGCCCGTTGTTTGCGGTGCATTGCGATGACCAGGTGCAGGTCATCGGCAGCGCGTTGAAGACCTATCGTTCCTCGGATTGGGCCGAACGCGGCTTCTGCTCACAGTGCGGCACGCACCTGTATTACCGGCTGGTGCCGGACGGCGAATACTTCGTGCCGGCCGGGCTGTTCCAGGATCGTGAGTTCGAGCTGGCCAGCCAGATCTTCATCGATGAAAAGCCGTCGTACTACGAGTTGGCCAATCAGACGCCGACGCTGACCGGGCGCGAAGTATTCGAGCAATTCGCCAACGGCAACAGCTGATCGCCGCTGGCGCAGTGCCGATCAACCTGCAGGCTCCTTGCCATCCTCCTCGTCGGCATCGCCGAGGATGATGCGCGCGCTGCGCTGGTAGCTCCAATACGCCACTGCCCAGTTGAGCAACACCACCAGCCGGTTGCGGAAGCCGATCAGGAAGAACACGTGCGCGGCCAGCCAGAACCACCACGCCAGTAGCCCAGACAGCTGCAGCTTGCCCACGTGCACGATGGCGGCCATGCGGCCGATGGTGGCCAGGTTGCCCTGGTCGCTGTAGCGGAATGGCGGCGGCGCCGGCTTGCCATCAAGACGCGCACGGATCACCTGCGCCACGTACTTGCCCATCTGTTTGGCAGCGGGAGCGACACCTGGCACCGGCCGGCCGTTGGCCTGCATCAGCGCGACCAGATCGCCACCGGCGAAAATCTCCGGATGGCCGGGAATCGTCAGGTCGGGTTCCACCTGCACGCGGCCGGCACGGTCCAGCGGCACGTCCAACGTGCGTGCCAGCGGTGAGGCGGCGACACCGGCGGCCCACACCACGGTACGCGCCGGTACATGGGTGTCGCCGAGCTGGAAGCCCTGTCCGTCGATATGGCTGACGGCGGTGCCGGTGAGTACTTCCACACCCAGCTTCTCCAACTGGCGGCGTGCCTTCAGCGACAGCACTTCCGGGAAGGTGGACAGCACCCGTGGCCCGGCTTCGACCAGCCGCACCTTGGCATCGGCCGGGTTGATATGGCGGAACTCATTCTTCAGCGTATGGCGGGCGATCTCGGCCAGGGTGCCGGCCAGTTCCACGCCGGTAGGGCCGCCGCCGACGATGGCGAAGCTCAGCCATGCCGCGCGCTTTACCGGGTCGGATTCGGCCTCGGCGCGTTCAAACGCCAGCAGCAGCTTGCGGCGCAGGTAGAGCGCATCGTCCAGGGTCTTCAGGCCGGGCGCATCGGCGGCCCATTCGTCGTGGCCGAAGTAGGCGTGGGTGGCACCGCTGGCGACCAGCAGCAGGTCGTAACCGATCTGGCTGCCATCGCCGAGCTGCACCTTCCTGACGTGCTTGTCGATGGACACCACTTCGCCCAGCCGCACCTCGATATTGCGCTGCTTGCCGAGGATATGCCGCAGCGGCGCGGCGATATCCGGCGACGACAGGCCGGCGGTGGCCACCTGGTAGAGCAGGGGCTGGAACAGATGGTGGTTGCGACGATCGACCAAGGTGATGCGCAAGGGTGCATCGGCCAGCGCACGGCTGGCCCAGAGCCCGGCGAAACCTCCGCCGACGACAACTAGGTGCGGGTGTTGCGGCATGACGTACTCCGGTGAGGCCGGTGAACCGGCCGTGGGGGCGGGTTGTCAGCGCACATCATCGCATTGATGTGCTTTGAATCAGCGATGACCGATACTGGTACTCAGCTTGCCGCCATGGAGTACCCCGTGACTGAGCCTGAGAAGCGCATCGCGCTGTTGATTGATGCCGACAACGCGCCGTCATCGAAGATCGACGAAATCCTCGTGGAAGTGGCTGCCTTCGGCGTGGCCAACGTACGTCGCGCCTATGGCGACTGGAAGAACCCGCGCTTGAAGGGCTGGGAGAGCGTGCTGCATGAGTTCGCGATCCGGCCGATCCAGCAGTTCGCTTATTCCAAGGGCAAGAACGCCTCGGACATGGCGATGGTGGTGGATGCGATGGACCTGCTGTACGCGCGCAACCTGGATGGCTTTGCGATTGTCTCCAGTGACGCCGACTTCACCCCGCTGGTGATGCGCATCCTCACCGATGGTTTGAAGGTGTATGGCTTCGGCGAGCAGAAGACGCCGCTGGCCTTCGTCAACGCCTGCTCGAAATTCATCTATCTGGAGGCCTTGGGTAATGCGCCGCCGGATGTCGTCGAGCCGGTGGCTGCCGGCAGTGCTTCCGCGTCGCCAACAGCGACCTCAACGTCTGAAGCCACGGCTCCGGCCGAATCAAGCGAGCCACCCGCAGCACCAATTACGCCACGCAGCGCCAATGAGCTGCGTGGTGATACGCGCTTGCTCAACCTGTTGCGTGGTGCGGTGGATGCGGTGGCCGATGAGCAGGGCTGGGCTTTGCTGAGTGCTGTGGGTAACCAGATTGCAAACCGTGCTTCGTTTGATTCGCGCAATTACGGTTATCGCAAGCTGAGCGATCTGATTGCGGCCACCGGCCTGTTCGAGGTCAAGCGCGCGGGCAAGGCATCGGCGGTACGCACGCTGCCACGTAAAGGTGCGCGCGATGAAAACTGATCTGAAAGGAGTGGATTGATGTTGAAAATCTGGGGCCGGCGCAATTCCAGCAATGTGCGCAAGGTGCTGTGGTGCGCCGAGGAGATCGGCCTGCCTTATGAGTCGATTGAAGTCGGCGGTGCGTTTGGTGGTACGCAGACGGTCGAGTACCGCGCGATGAATCCCAATGGGCTGGTGCCGGTGATCGAGGACCAAGGTCTGCCGGTGTGGGAGTCCAATGCCATTGTGCGTTATCTGTCGGCGCGTTATGCCTTGGACGTGCTGTATCCGGCCGACCCGGTTGAACGTGCGCGCAGTGAACAGTGGATGGATTGGACCACCTCGAGTTTTGCGGGTGCGTTCCGTGATCTGTTCTGGGGCGTTGTGCGGACTGCACCAGCGGATCGTGATGAGGCGCGGATTGCAGCGGCGTTGCTGCGTTGTGGTGAGCTGTTGACGTTGGTCGATGCAGCTTTGGAAAAGCAGCCGTGGTTGTCCGGTGAGCGTTTTGCGATGGGCGATATTCCGCTGGGTTCCTTCATCTACGCCTGGTTTGAAATGCCTATCCAGCGGCCGGAGCTGCCGCATCTGGCAGCGTGGTACGCGCGGCTGCAGCAGCGGCCTGCGTATCGGAAAGGGGTTATGACTGCGTTGACTTAGGATTTTGTGGGATGCGGAATGCAGGAGTGCAGGAGTGCAGGAGTGCAGGAGTGCTAGCCCCTCTCCCGCTTGCGGGGTGAGGCGGACAGTTCGCGAACCATTGGTTCGCTGTCCGTCGAACGACCTTGCGCCAGCGCAAGGGCCGGGGCGCGGAGCGGGGGTTGGGGTGAGGGGGCGCTTTTGATTTTCGGTTTGTTGTTTTCTGCATAGGTGGCACTGCAGCAATAACAACAGCAGCAATAACAACAGCAGCAATAACAACAGCAGCAATAACAACAGCAGCAATAACAACAGCAGCAATAACAACAGCAGCAATAACAACAGCAGCAATAACAACAGCAGCA
>NZ_JBRREK010000097.1:0-8632 GCF_056760235.1 Stenotrophomonas sp. STEN018 | reverse complement strand
CGGGGGGTGCGCGCCGTCGGCGGGGGGGGGGCGCGGCCCCCCCCCCGCCGCCCTCTGGGCCGCCCCAAAAACCCTCGCGCGGGTTTTGGGGGCGGGGGCTACCCCGGCCAAGCCACTGCTCAATCAGGGTGCAGGCATGCCGGTGATTTCAACGCTGCCGCGCTTCGCGGCTTACGCCGCTCCCACAAGCCCTGCGGTGTTGATGGATTGCCTTGGAACGCCCCTGCCGAGCATGGCTCGGCACTACGCCGCATTCAGGCTGGCTCGTTCGGGATCAGCATGCTTTCCAGCTTGGTGATGCAGTCGCGCAGCTGCAGCTTGCGCTTCTTCAGCCGTTTGGCCTCCAGATCGTCGTCCGGGTTGGCGGCAAGGCGCGCGATGTCTTCGTCCAGGCTGCGGTGTTCGGCGCGCAGGACGGCGATGCGTTGGCTGATCTGCTCGGGGGTCATGGTCTCCACGGGGATCGAGCATACACGTTGCCGCTGACCACGTGAGGAACGCTGCCACCCGGTAGAATGGGCGGATGAGCGCTGTCATTTCCCTGCCCGATCCCGCCCCGCGGGCCCGTGATCCGCACGTGGCCGAACGTGAACACCAGAAACTCGGCAAACGCCTGCGTCACCAGGTAGGCCAGGCCATTGCCGACTTCGGCATGATCGAGGCCGGCGACAAGGTGATGGTCTGCCTGTCCGGCGGCAAGGACAGCTATACCTTGCTGGATATCCTGCTACAGCTGCAGAAGAAGGCACCGGTGCCGTTCGAACTGGTGGCGGTGAACCTGGACCAGAAGCAGCCGGGTTTCCCCGAGCATGTGCTGCCGGAATACCTGGCTTCGGTAGGCGTGCCGTACCACATCATCGAACAGGACACTTATTCGGTGGTGAGCCGGGTTATCCCGGAAGGCAAGACCATGTGCTCGCTGTGCTCGCGCATGCGCCGTGGCTCGCTATACACCTATGCCGAAGCCAATGGCTTCACCAAGATCGCGCTGGGCCATCATCGCGATGACATGGTGGCCACGTTCTTCATGAATCTGTTCCACCATTCCAAGATTTCCGGCATGCCGCCCAAGCTGCGCAGCGACGACGGCAAGCATGTGGTGATCCGCCCGCTGGCCTATGTGCGCGAAGCGGACATCATCGAGTACGCCAACACCCGCCAGTTCCCGATCATTCCGTGCAATCTGTGCGGCAGCCAGGAAAATCTGCAGCGCAAACAGGTTGGCCTGATGATGAAGCAATGGGAAAAGGACACGCCCGGCCGCATCGAGCAGATTTCGCGCGCGCTGGGCGACATCCGTCCCTCGCAGCTGGCTGATCCCAAGCTGTTTGACTTCATGGCGCTGGGTCGCAATGAACAGACGCCGGCGTCCGATCCACAGGCCTGGCTCGCAGGTGGCGACAAGCAGCAAGATCAAGCAGCCCTTCTCCCGCCGGGAGAAGGCTTGGGATGAGGGTAGGCAGTGCTACGGTGGTTTGAAACCAAGCACTGCGCATCACCCTCATCCGCCCGCCTCGATGGCGGCAAGCTCTTCGGAGCAGCTTCTCTCGCAGGGAGGAGCAAGGCCCTGAACCATGAATACGAAATAGGACATCCATGTTTTTCAAGAACCTCACGCTGTTCCGTTTCCCTACCTCCATTGATTTTTCCGAAGTCGACACGCTGCTGCCGCAGGTAGTGCTCAAGCCGGTCGGCGCGCTGGAAATGACCTCGCGCGGCTTCATCTCGCCGTTTGGTCGTGAAGAAAAGACCCAGTTCTCGCACCGCCTCGGCGATGCGTTGTGGCTGACCGTCGGCGGTGAAGACAAGATCCTGCCCAGCGTGGTGGTCAACGATCTGCTGCAGCGCAAGCTGGAAGAGATCGAAGAGAAGGAAGGCCGCAAGCCCGGCGGCCGTGAGCGCAAGCGCCTGAAGGACGACCTGCTGCATGAGCTGCTGCCGCGCGCTTTCGTGAAGAGCTCGCGCACCGATGCCTTCCTCGACCTGCAGCACGGTTACGTCGCCGTCGACAGTTCCAGCCGCAAGACCGGCGAGAACGTGATGAGCGATATCCGCGGCATGCTCGGCAGCTTCCCGGCGATGCCGCTGAACGCCGAGGTCGCACCGCGCGCCATCCTGACTGCGTGGATCGCTGGCGAGCCGCTGCCGGAAGGCTTCAGCCTGGGCGAAGAATGCGAGATGAAGGACCCGGCCGAAGGTGGCGCGGTGGTCAAGTGCCAGCACCAGGAACTGCGCTGCGACGAGATCGACAAGCATCTTGATGCCGGCAAGCAGGTGACCAAGCTGGCGCTGATCTTCGAGGACAACCTGTCCTTCGTACTCGGCGACGACCTGATCGTGCGCAAGCTGAAATTCCTCGATGGCGCGCTGGACCAGCTCGAGCACATCGACGAGGAAGGCCGTCGCGCCGAACTGGATGCTCGCTTCGCCCTGCAGAGCGGCGAAATCCGCCGACTGTTCCTGTTGTTGGAGCAGGCATTCAAGCTGAGCAAGGCTGATAGCTGAACCCGTTGCTGACCTACCCGGTTTCGTAACCGGGTAGGGACTATGCTGGGCTTATGGTTAGTCTGCTTCGCCGTCTGATGACCCCTGCCGCGCCGGTGATCCAGCGCGACACGGTGCGCCTGCGTCTGGACGACGCCGAGATCGAAGTGCTGCGCGTGCGTGATCCGCGCGCGCGTCGGCTCAAACTCAGCGTGGACGAACGCGGTGCACGGCTGACCTTGCCGCTGCGGGCAAGCCTGGTTTCCGGCGAGCGCTTCCTGCAGGCCAACCGGCAATGGTTGCAACAGCAGTTGGCGCGGCTGGGTGGCGATGGTTTGCTGGCACCGGCGCTGCGCCTGCGCGAGCCCGGTGTGCTGCCTTTACGCGGCGAGTTGTTGCCGGTGCAGTGGCAGGAAGGCCGGTTTACCCGCATCGAGGTGGATGCGGGTGTGGTGACGATCCAGTTGCCGGCACGTGCAGGCGAGCCTGCGTTGCGGCGTGCGCTGCGTGAATTCTATGAAGTGCAGGTGCGTGCCGATGTTGGGCAATGGCTGCCACGTTATCTGCCGGGTTTGGCGCGTGCACCGTCACGGCTGCGGCCCAAGGTGATGTCCTCGCAATGGGGATCATTGGCGCCGGATGGTTCGATGGCCTTGGATCTTGCTTTGGTATTGGCGCGACCGTCAGCGTTCGAGTACGTGCTGGTGCACGAGTTGTGTCATTTGCTGCAGGCCAATCACTCGGCAGTGTTTTGGGCGGAAGTGGAAGCGCGTTTTCCTGCGTGGCGGGATGAGCGCGATTACCTGCGTGAGGAAGGCCGCAGGTTGAAGAGCACCTTGCATCAATTGCTGCGGGCGCAGGGCTGAGGCTAAACGCCAAGGCCAAAAGCTTCCCCCTCGCTCCACGAGCGGGGAAGGACTAAAGCCAAAGCAGGCCGCTGTAGTGCCGAGCCATGCTCGGCAGGGGCCTTACCGGCAGGATCAAAAGCGCCCCCTCATCCCAACCCTCGCTCCGCGCCCCGGCCCTTGCGCTGGCGCAAGGGCGTTCGATGGGCAGCGAACCTGTGGTTCGCAAGCTGCCCCTCTCCCCCCGCAAGCGGGAGAAGGGCTAAAGCAGTAGCAAAAGCCAAAAGCCAAAAGCCAAAATCCAAAAGCCAAAAGCCAAAAGCCAAAAGCCAAAAGCACCCCTCCCCAGCCCTCCCCTTGCCTGCGGCAAAGGGAGGGAGACAAGCGGGCGCTGCAAGCGTCGAGACAATCGCCAAGTGCATGATCCGTCCCCTCCCTTTGCCGCAGGCAAGGGGAGGGCTAGGGAGCGGTGCTTCTGCTTCTGCTTTCTCTTCTATTTTTGCTTTTTTGCGCCTGCTTTTGATCTCGCTGTCGTTGGCACAGCGATCTCAACTAACCCGCCGCATCACTTCTGTTTCGGTCGAATACCGGAACACCGAAACCGCCTCCGCCAACGCGCTAGCCTGCTCCTCCATCGAACGCGCAGCCGCACTGGCTTCTTCCACCAAAGCTGCATTCTGCTGGGTGGTTTCATCCATCTGCACGACGGTGTGATTGACCTGCTCGATGCCGACCGATTGCTCCTGCGAAGCCGCCGCAATCCGCGCGACGATATCGCTGACCTGCTGCACCGAGCCGACAATCTCGCTCATGGTGCTGCCAGCCTGTGCGACCAGCGCCGCGCCATCATCCACCTTGCCCATCGAGTCGCCGATCAGTTCCTTGATCTCGCGTGCGGCGGTGGCCGAGCGCTGTGCGAGGCTGCGCACTTCCGATGCCACCACCGCGAAACCACGCCCCTGCTCGCCGGCACGCGCGGCTTCCACCGCAGCGTTCAATGCCAGGATATTGGTCTGGAAGGCGATGCCGTCGATCACGCCGATGATTTCGGCAATGCGTTTGGACGACAGCTCGATCGCACGCATCGTCGATACCACCTGGCCTACAACATCGCCGCCGCGTGCGGCAACATCAGCCGCATCAACTGCCAGCTGATTGGCCTGACGTGCCGAGGCTGCATTCTCGCGCACGGTCGACGTCAGCTCCTCCATCGAAGCAGCGGTTTCTTCCAGATTGGCGGCCTGCTGCTCGGTGCGGCGTGACAGATCGTCATTGCCCGCTGCCAGCTCGTGCGCAGCGGTGTTGATTGCCAGCGAGCACTGTTTGATCTGGCCAACGATGCCGGTCAAGCGTTCGGCGGTGAGGTTGGCGTCGATCTTCATCGCCTCGAAGTCACCGGCATAGTTGCCGCGCACACGGTGATCCAGATCACCGGCAGCCAGCGCCGACAACATCGTGCGCAGCTCGCCGGTGGTGGTGGCAACAACCTCCAGTAGTTGGTTGATGCCGGTGGTAAGCGTCTGGATGAAGCCGGCCTCGCTCACCGTCTGCAGGCGCTGGTCGAGCGCACCGGCCGAGGCGGCGGCAACAATATCAGCCACGTTGCTTTCCAGCAGCAGTTCCTGGGTGCGGTCATGCCACTCCACTGCAAAGCCGCTGCGGCTGCCATCGGCGTTGAAGACCGGCGTCACCACCTGGCTGAAATGCACCGGGCCGATCGTGATCTGGCCGTTGTGTACCTTCTTGAGTTGATCAAGCATGCCGCGGATGCGCGCCGGATTGGCGTGGAAGCGGTGGATGCTGCTGCCAACCAAGGTATCGACGTTGAAGTCTGGGAAGGCCTTGCGCAAGGTGTCCTGCTGGTTGCGCAGCAGGGCCACCACCGAGCGGTTGACGTAGCGGATGATGTGCTCGTTGTCGGCAATCATCATGCCGGTGCGCGAGGCATCCAGTGAGGCGCGGATCTGGGTGTTCTCGTGGTGCAGTGCGGCTTCCTGCTGGTGTTTCTGCTCAAGCTGGGTGCGCATGCGCAGCACACCATCGGCCAAGGTGCCTGCTGCGAAGCTACTTTCGGCGCCAATGGCGTCGCTGCTTTCCCCGCTGGCGATTGCGTCCACCATCGCGCGCAGTCGCGCCGGTGCTGCGCCCAAGGTCATTACCTGACGGCGCAGCTGCACTGCCATCGCGCTGATGAAGGCGGTTTCAACCACCACGTACAGCGCATGCAGCAGCACGATGTTGAAACCGCTGCCTGCTGCGAAGGCGCGCACCGGCAGGCCGCGCGTCTGCAGCCAGTAGAAGGCCAGGTGATGCACGCTGATTGCCACCGCAGCAACCACTACCGGGATCCAATCGCGGTAGTACAGCAACAGCGCGATCACCACGAAGACGCCGAAGTGCATTTCCACCAGGCCATTGGCCTGCTGGATGGTGGCGGCAACCAGCGCCATCAACACCAACGCCACAGTCACTCGGCTGAGCAGGCTGCCCGGCGCCAGTTTGATCTGCACCGCCATCAACGCCAACGAGGGCAGGCTGACCGCGTAGAACGGCAGCCATTGCCCCGACCACAGCGCCAGCGCCAACGACGCCAGGCCGAGGATCAGGCCGAAATACAGGAACAAGCGGTCCGCCGCGCAGGCCAGCTGCGTGTAATAGGCGTCGGGAGGTGGCGTCGTGGCGTGGGGGCGAGTGGACATCGGGAACTCCTGTTCAACAGGAACAGCGGGGAGGAAGGATCAGGGGTGGGCTGTGCTCGGCCAACAGCACAGGCAGCCAGTCGGCCAGTGCGGCATCGCTGCGACCACAGGCCAGCGCGGAAGGCTGCAAGGGGCCGGCATAGAGCGGGCGGCCATCGGCGGCCAGTACCAGCAGCTCATAGTCGGCGGCGGTATTCAGTGCGATGGCGTGTGCGTCTTGTGCCTGCAATGCGGCGCTGAGTTGCTGCCAGGCCTGTTCGCCTTGCTCGCAGGCGCAGGCGGGCGTGTTCAATCGGATTGCCAACGGCGCGGTCGTTGCAGGCAGTTGTCCCCGCGCACGCAGTCCATCCACCAGCGCGGTCACCGCAGCTTCGTCACCACTGGGACGGTGGCCTAGTGCGGCGACGCTGGTGGTGGTCCAGCCCAGCCAGCAGGCGAGCAGGATCAGGCCGGTGATGACACCGGGCCGGAGGGCGGGGCGGGGGGGCATGCGATGGTGGGACGCGCAGTACCCGTTGCGGGGCTGCGGGACATCTTCTCGATTACGGCAATGCCGGGGTTATCGGCTGCCGCTCTCACTACTGAACCCCTTGCCGTTTGTATCGGGTTCGATATTCAGCTGGCGTCGGGCAACGCCGCGATGAAGTCGCGGATGATCGCCGCGACTGCCTCGGGGTCATCCATGTGCACGTGGTGATGACCGGCCAGGGTGTGCAGGCGGCCATCCGGCAACAGCGCCGCGCGCTGGCTGCGTTCCGGTTCCGGGAAGTAGGCCTGCGCTGGCGTGGCATAGATCACCTGCACCGGGCAGAGGATGGCGCTGACCACATCGCAGACCTGTTCTTCGGTCATGCGCACCGCGGTGGGCAGCATCAGCCGGGGATCGCTACGCCAGCTCCAGCCACCGTCGACGGGTTTGACCCCGCGTTCGATCAGCAGCCGTGCCGAGGCTTCGCTGAGCTGGTTGACCATCATCCGCGCGCGTACCGGCGCGCTGAGGTTGGGGAACACCCGCAGCTGCTTGGCGTCGAGCTTGAGCATCGCGTCCACATAGGTACGCAGCCGCTGCACGGTTTCGCCCGCCGGTGCGGTCAGCCCGCCGAGTGCCTCGATCGACACCAGTGCCTGCACCCGCTCACCGGCTACGGCGGCGATCAGGCTGGCAATCGCCGCGCCCATCGAGTGGCCCAGCAATACAAAGCGGTCCCAGCCCAGCGCGTCGGCAATGGCCAGGGTCTGCACGATGGCGTGCGGGGTGGTGTATGGCGTGGTCAGCGGCAGGTGGTCGCTATAGCCATGGCCTGGCAGGTCGACCATCACCAGGTCCAGCGTCGGCAGTTGTGCGGCCAGCGGCAGGAAGCTGGCCGCATTGTCGAGCCAGCCATGCAGGGCGAGGACCTTCAGGCCATCCGGGTTGCCGGCGCGCAGGCCGGCGACGCGGATGCCATCGAGCTGCAGTTCAAAAGGGGGTGCGTTCATGCCGGTTGCGCCGCCGCCAATGCTGTCAGCGCGCTGGCGTGGGCAGAGCTGTCGTTGAGGCAGGGGATGTAGCGCATGCGTGCGCCACGCTCGGCCAGGGTTTCGGTGAAGCCCATCTGCACTTCTTCGAGGGTTTCCAGGCAGTCGGTGGCAAAGCCCGGACAGACCACGTCCAGAGTCTTGACGCCGCTTTCGGCCAGTTCCCATAGCCGCGGCTCGGCGTAGGGCTGCAGCCAGCGTTCGCGGCCGAATCGCGATTGGTAGGCGAGCTCCCAGTCATCGCTGGTCAGGCCCAATGCAGCGGCAATAGCCTTGGCGCTGGCTTCGCAGCGCAGCGGATAGGGGTCGCCGGCATCGGCCAGACGTTGCGGGATGCCATGGAAGGAGAACACCAGCTTGCCGCCGCGGCCATGTTCGGCCCAGTAGTCGGCAATGGAGGCGGCGACCGCAGCGACCCAGGCCGGGTCGTCGGCGTAGTCGCGGATGGTCTGCACCGTCACCTTGGGATTGCGCGCCTGCCATTGCTGCACGCGGTCTTCGATCGAGGCGGTGGTGGTGGTCGAGTACTGCGGATACAGCGGCAGCACCACGATCCGCTGCACGCCTTCTGCAGCCAATGTGTCCAGTGCCGACAGCATGGCCGGTTGGCCATAGCGCATGGCTTCGCGCACCCGCCACTGCGGCAGCTGCTGCTGCATGGCTTCGGCCAGGCGCCGGGTATGGACCGCCAGCGGCGAGCCTTCCGGCAGCCAGACCTGCGCGTACTTCTGCGCCGAGCGGCCACTGCGCAGCGGCAGGATCAACCCGTATAGCAACGGTTTCCACAGCAAAGCCGGGATCGACACCACGCGGGGGTCGCTGAGGAATTCGGCCAGATAGCGCCGCACCGCAGGAGCGGTGGGTGTCTCGGGCGTGCCTAGATTGACCGCGAGCAACGCGGTAGTGGGGGCGTTGGACATCCGGGCATTTTCGCAGGTATGGGCAAAGAAGGGAGCGCTGCAGGTTTGGTGTAGTGGGGGGGGGGGGGGGGGGGGGGGGGGGGGGGGGGGGGGGGAAGGAAAACAGCCGGGGGCAGGGGCGGGAGCGGCGGGGGGCCGCCGGGCGCGGGGGCGGGCGGGGGGGGGG
>NZ_JBRREK010000096.1:0-8662 GCF_056760235.1 Stenotrophomonas sp. STEN018 | reverse complement strand
TTTTCGGCGGGGCGGCCGCGGCTAACAAACAAATAAATCTTTCCCCACCCGCGGCGGGCTATCAAATCCCCCCTGCTTCGGGGGTGCCGCCGCTCCCACAAACGCCAGGCCCGCTCAGCCAGCAGCCACCGCGGGAACCACAGCCCCGGCAACTGGCTGCCGGCCCCAGCCATAACGCGCAGCCAACCAGATCTCCAGCAGTACCAGCGCCATCACGATCAACAGCGGCAGCAGCAAGCCAAGATAGATGCCCAGCATCATCGAGCCGATCTGCGTCTTCAACAGGCGGATCACGCCCTTGGTATGCAGCAACTCACTCATGCGCATGCCCAGCACCTCGCGGAACACGGATTCATCCAGCCCACTGCGCCCCCCGACCTCCTCGACCAGGCTGTCCTCCACCCACTGCAGCATCACCTCGCTGCGCAGGTGCTCGATGGCCTTGCGCCCCCAACGCTGAGGCAAGCTCTCACCGTTGAGCATGCTGATATCCGCCAAGCGATGCTTGCCCAGGTAGGACTCCACCGCAATGCGCGCAGCATCGTGCACGGAAACATCTTCGCGCAGCATCGCCTCCAGCATCGGCGTGTCCAACGAACGCTCAAAATCAACCAGCCAATGCTCGGTCGCGGCCTGCAGATGCGGCTGGAAGTGATCGATCTGCTTGTACAGCGCACGCTGCCCGCCTGCGACCAAGCCCAACTGCAGCCCGATGAAGGCAAACAAGAGCGGCAGCACCACGACATAGCTGGCAATCAGCCAGTGGTGCCAGCGCCGTCGCCGCGCCAGACCGCCGCGGCGCGCCAGCGCAATCCACACTGCCACGCCCAATGCGAGCCCGGCGATCGCTCCCAGTAGCGCGCCGCCAACCAGGTCCAGCACGCTCAGCCCATTCCAGAATTCCATCACCCAATATTGAGCATCCTGCACTATGCGCTCCCCGCTCTTCGGCAATGCCCAGAGGGTAGACACAAACCGCCAGGCGGAGAAGGCAGGCGTCTGGTTTCTACAGACGGCAAATCGCAAAACTGTTACCGCCATACGCAGTCAGCAACAAAAGTACAGTTGCAGCATCAAGGCCAAAACAGACAAAGCCCCTTGCGGGGCTTTGTCTGTAATCAGTTGCGGATGTAGCTGACTCTTCGCCGATGCGATGCCATCAGCACGCACCGGCCTTCAGGAAACCGGCCTCAAGCCACCGTCGAGGAACGCAGGGCAGCAATACGCTCTTCCAACGGCGGATGGCTCAGGAACAGCTTCTTGGCAGTGGAACCGGCAATACCGAATGCTGCGATCTGGGTCGGCAAGGTGCTCTGGCCATGATTGAGCTTCAAGCGCTCCAGTGCGGCAATCATCTTCTGACGGCCGGCCAGGGAGGCACCGCCATGATCAGCACGGAACTCACGACGACGCGAGAACCACATCGCGATCATCGTCGCGAACAGGCCGAATACCATTTCCAGCACAAACACGATGATGTAGTACGCAAAACCGCGGCCGCCGCCTTCGCGATTGCCCGACAGCGCACTGTCGATGATGCCGCCGACCACACGCGCCAGCACGATCACGAAGGTATTCAACACACCCTGCAGCAGCGCCATGGTGATCATGTCGCCATTGGCAACGTGGGCGATTTCATGGCCCAGCACTGCCTCGGCCTCGTCCTCGCTCATGTTGTGCAGCAGACCGGTGGATACCGCCACCAACGCATTGTTGCGGTTGGCGCCGGTAGCAAAGGCGTTGATCTCAGGTGCGTCGTACACCGCCACTTCCGGCATGCCGATGCCGGCCGCCTTGGCCTGGCGGGCCACGGTATCCAGCAACCAGCGCTCGGTCTGGTTGCGCGGCTCGGTGATGACGACGGCGCCGGTGCCGCGCTTGGCCATGAACTTGGACAGCAGCAGCGAGATGATCGAGCCACCGAAGCCAAAGATGGCCGCCATGACCAGCAAGCCGCTCATCTGTGAGGAGTTCACGCCCAGGATGGACATGACGACGCTGGCCAGGATCAGCACAGCAACGTTGGTCAGAAGAAACAGCCCGATACGGGTAAACATGGGAAACAGATCCATAAGGATTGGAGATACAGCCAATTTGCGGCGCAGACAGCTTGAATTCAAGCACTAATCTGACCGACGATTCAGCTTAGATGTCTCCTACCCCTTACCGCGGCCGTTTTGCGCCCTCCCCGACCGGCCCCTTGCACCTGGGCTCCATGCTGGCCGCCTTCGGCAGCTGGTTGCTGGCCCGCCATGCCGGCGGCCAATGGCTGGTACGCGTTGAGGATGTGGACCCCCCTCGCGAAGTACCCGGCGCGGTCGATTCACAGCTGGCCACGCTCAGCGCGTTTGGACTGACATCGGACTTGCCGGTGCAATACCAGAGCCAGCGCAATGCCCTCTACCAAGCGGCCATCAGCCAGCTGCTGGACCAGGGCAAGGCCTTCGCCTGCCACTGCAGCCGCGCCGACCTGGCCAACCAGCACGGCATCCACCGCCGCTGCGTCGCCAGCCAGCAGCGTCCGCAACCGGCCATCCGCCTGCGCGTGGCCGACGGCAGTCGCGTCACTTTCAACGACGCCCTGCAAGGCCAGCAGGACCAGGACGTGGACCGGGAGGTCGGCGACGTGGTGCTGCTGCGCGCCGATGGCTACTGGGCCTACCAACTGGCGGTGGTGGTGGACGATGCCGAACAAGGCATCACCCACGTGGTGCGCGGCGCCGACCTGATCGACTCCACCGCGCGACAGATTCTGCTGCAGCAGGCGCTGGCCCTACCCACCCCGCACTACCTGCATCTGCCGTTGTTGTTGGACAGCACTGGCCAGAAGCTGTCCAAGTCGCAGGCCGCCATCCCCGTGGACAGCGCCCAGCCAGTACTGGTGCTGCGCTGGCTATGGGCGGCCTTGGGCCAGCAGCCAACCGCATTGGATGCTGCCGTCAGCGTTGGTGAGGCGCTGCAGCATGCTGCAGCCGCCTTCGAGCCAGCCCGGCTGCAAAAAACCTCGCTTCGAGCCCCGTTACAGCCCCCGGGCTGAGCACAGTTTCATTAGAATCATGGGCTCCCCTGCAATCTGCCCTGGAGTTGAGCCCATGACATCGCGCGTCGCACTGGTCACCGGTGGTACCGGCGGCATTGGTACCGCCATCTGCCAACGCCTCGCCGATCAAGGGCACCGCGTCGCCACCAACTTCCGCAACGCCGAAAAGGCGCAGCAGTGGCAGCAAACCATGCGCAGCAAGGGCTATGACATCGCACTGTTCGAAGGCGACGTGTCAAATCCGGACAGCGGCCGCGCCCTGATCCAGGCCACCGAGGCCGGATTGGGGCCAGTGGAGATCCTGGTCAACAACGCCGGCATCACCCGCGACACCACCTTCCATCGGATGAGCCCGGAACAGTGGCATGAGGTGATCAATACTAACCTCAACTCGGTGTTCAACGTGACCCGCCCGGTGATCGAAGGCATGCGCAAGCGCGGCTGGGGCCGGGTGATCCAGATCAGCTCGATCAATGGCCTCAAGGGCCAGTACGGCCAGGCCAACTACGCCGCCGCCAAGGCCGGCATGCATGGCTTCACCATCTCCCTGGCGCGCGAGAACGCCGGCTTCGGCATTACCGTCAACACCATTTCACCGGGCTATGTGGCCACCGACATGGTGATGGCAGTACCCGAGGAGGTGCGGGCAAAGATCATTGCCGACATCCCCACCGGGCGCCTGGGCAAGCCGGAGGAGATCGCTTACGCGGTCGCCTTCCTGGTTGCCGAGGAAGCCAGCTGGATCACCGGCTCCAATCTGGACATCAACGGCGGCCACCACATGGGCTGGTGACAGCCTGCGCCATGTTGCACAACATGGCGATTCATGTTGCGCAACAAACCCAGCCTTCTCCGACGCTTGCAACCTGTACTTATGGCGGTTGCAAGCCCTGCTGCACTGCGCCATGCTGCGCACCTACCGTGACGAGTGACTGCTTAATGGCTGCGACCCGCATCATCAAGAAGTATCCGAATCGCCGGCTCTATGACACCGAGATTTCCAGCTACATCACCATCGAAGACGTCCGTCAGCTGATCCTCGACGGCGAGGACTTCGAGGTCCGCGACGCCAAAAGTGGCGACGACCTGACCCGTTCGGTGCTGCTGCAGATCATCGCGGACAAGGAGCAGGACGGCGAGCCGATGCTGTCCACCCAGCTGTTGAGCCAGTTGATCCGTTTCTACGGTGACTCCTTGCAGGGCTTCATGGGCAACTACCTGGAGCGCAGCATGCAGGTGTTCCTGGACCAGCAGCAGCAGTTCCGCCAGCAGATGGGCAACCTGCTCGGGCAGACGCCGTGGGCGATGATGAACCAGCTCACCGAGCGCAATCTGGAGCTGTGGCAGGAATTCCAGCGCAACATGGGTACCGGCTTTGGCGGCCCGCGTCCGCCGACGGGCACCAGTAAGCCAACCGATCCGCCGCCGACCAGCACGACCGGTGGCAAGACCCGCAGCAGCCGCTGAGGCAAACTAATGGGCGCCCCCCGGGGGGGGCTTTTTTTTTTGTGGAGCCTTTTTTTTTTTTTTCGCGGGGGGTTACGCGGCGAAGCCACTGAAGCCTGAAGCTGCGGGAGCTTCGCGGCTCACGCCGCTCCCAAAAAAGTTACAAAGCCAAAAGGCTCAGCGCTTGCAGGCGCTGCAGATTCGTTCGACCTTGTAGCCCTGCGCGCGCAGCTTCTCGACCACGCCATCGCTGCCCAGCAGATGCAGTGCGCCAACAACCACCAAGGTATTGCCGCGCCCGGGTTGCAGCCACTGCTGCAAGCTGGGCAACCAGGCATTGTTGCGATCCACATTGATCCGCTGATACAACCCCGGGTACTCGCGCTTCATCTGCGCGGCCATGTCCCGCCACAACATCACGTCATCGCCACGGCGCCAGGCATCGTGCAGCTGGCGGCTCTGCTCGTCGCCTTTGTCCACCTGTTCCAGCGCCTCGCGCAGCAACTGACGCTGCTCGTCGATGCTCATGCTGTCGAGCATGGTGATCTGCGAGGCAGCGCTTTCAAGGCCGGATGCCGGCTTGTTGGCCCGTGCGGCACGATCCATCAAGTGCCGGTCCAGTCCCGATTTCGGGTCCAAGCCCTGCTGGGTCATCTGCGCAATGCTGATGGTCAGGCCGACAAACCAAGGCTTGAGCCCGGCCAGCCGATCGACCGGCATGTTGTTGGCCGCACCCCATCGTTCAAGCCGCTGCCAGGTGGCCGTATCAAGATCATCCTTGAGCTGGCGGCCATCACGACGCATCGCCGCCTGCATCATCTGCGTGGCCAGCTGCGGCGAGTTCATCTCCTCCGGTGACAGCTCGAACAACAAACGCTGCGCACCGGTGAATGCGCGATCCACATCGCTGGACAACGGATAGTCATCCGCCTTGAGCAGATGGAACGAGCCCAGCAGATACAGTTCACTGCCCTGTGCGCCACTGACCTTCCACAGCAGCGGTACCGGCGGCTGCTTCGCTGCAGGCTTGGGCGCTGCGGCACTTGCCAGCAATGGGCTCGCGACCAGCAGGCTGGCTGCCAACAACATTCCTACGCGTTTGAACCAACTCATGCCGACGGCTCCTGCTTGGGTTTGGCATAGGCCTTCTCACCCGCGGCAATCTCCATGTCCAGACGGTTCTCCGGCGGCGGCAAGGGACAGGTAGCAAAGGGAGTGAACGCACACGGCGGGTTATAGGCGCGATTGAAATCGATCACCACCTGGCTTTTCGCATCCGGCACGTCCACATCGATGTAACGCCCGGCCGCGTAACTGCCACGGCCACTGGTGCGATCAGCGACGATCACCTGCAACGGACGGCCAACATCACCCAATGCCTCCAATCGCCAAGTGCGTCCATTACGCTCGAACTCGATCGCACCGGCATTGGCCAGCTCCGTGGTCAGCCCGGTGATATCAACAATCGGAATGGTTTTATTGACGTCATGCGGTACGAACCGCGCGGTGATGCGCCAGCTTGGATCCGCCGGCCAGTAGTCCAGGTGGGTGAAATGGGCCCGTGCCGGTGCGTCGGCATGCTTCACCCGCAAGCCAAAGCGCTCGCCCCGCTCGATCAGGCTCAAGGTGCCTTTGTCATCGTCGAAATGGATCAGCGTCGGCGTTTCAGCGTGGTCGCTATGCAGCGGAATACGCCCCTTCACCACCTGCCCATCGACCTTGACCGAGACACCGGGCTCCGGCGCAAAGAACCACGCCTTGCCTACGCGGGTGACCAGACCCATACGCGGCGGCCCTACTGCCAAGCGTATGCCGCTGGTACTGCCGCTGCCGATGTAGTGCGCTTTCAGATCCAACCAATGCAGGCCGACCAGACTGGTCCAGCCATCCGGGGCCAGTAATTCGGTCAGCCGCTGCTCGCGCCATAGCTCATTGTCATGCGCAAACGCCGGATCGACCTTCGCCGTCGGCGTTGCGTTCTTCGCATCATCGCCGCAGCCACCGAGCAGCATCGCGGCGACCAAAGCCACGCTCCCCAATACGTGTTTCATCAACGCCCCCGCAGGAACCAGCGATCAATTTCAGCCAAGGAAAAGCGCGCCCAGGTCGGGCGGCCGTGGTTGCATTGCCCGGAGCGCTCGGTGATTTCCATATCGCGCAGCAAGGCATTCATTTCAGGAATGGTCAGACGCCGGTTGGCACGCACCGCACCGTGGCAGGCCATCGTCGACAGCAACTCATCTCGCGCGGTGGCGATGCGACGACTCTGGCCGTGTTCGCGCAGATCGCCGAGCACATCACGCAGCAAGCCCTCCGGCTCGGCGTTGGCCAACAGCGCCGGAATGCTGCGCACGTGCAGCGAGCCCGGACCGGAACGAGTGACCTCGAAACCCAACGCAGCCAAGGTGGCTGCCTCGCGCTCGGCAGTATCTGCATCACGTTCACCCACCGCCAGGGTCATCGGCACCAGCAGCGGCTGCGCATGCAGGCCGATGCCGTCATGCGCATTCTTCAGGCGTTCGTAGCCGATGCGTTCGTGGGCAGCATGCATGTCCACCACGATCAGGCCTTCGGCGTTTTCGGCCAGGATGTAAATGCCGTGCAGCTGCGCGATCGCATAGCCCAGCGGCGGCACGCCGGCATCATTGGACGTCGGCGGCAATGACGGACCGCTATCGGCCTGACGCAAGACCTCAGCGCCGCCCTCAACCGGCGAATACAGGGCAGCGTAGGCCGATGGCGCATCGGCCACCTGCAGGCCCAGCGGCGATTGCCGCGCCTGCCAATTGCCATTGCCGCCGCCGCCCACACTGCCACCTGGACGCGACAGCAGATAGCCGCCTGCGCCAGCGTAGCTTGGTGCCGCTTGCGCCCGTGGATCGGCCGGATGCGCCTGCCCTGCAGACGGCTCCATGCCGGCGCGGGTTTCAGCCAGCGCGTCCTTGAGTGTGCGATAGACAAAATCGTGGATCAGGCGCGAATCGCGGAAGCGTACTTCGTGCTTGGCCGGATGTACGTTGACGTCGACCCGGGTCGGGTCCAGCTCCAGGAACAAAACATAGGCTGGCTGGCGGCCGTGGTACAGCACATCGCCGTAGGCCATCTTCACCGCATGGCTGACGCTGCGATCGCGCACCGAGCGACCGTTGACGTAGAGGTACTGCTGATCGGAACTGGCCCGCGAATACTGCGGCTGCGCAATCCAACCGTGCAGGCGCAGACCGGCCGCACTGTGATCCACACGCAGCGCCTGGCGTGCGAAGTCCTCGCCCAGGGTTTCGCCCAGACGTGCATCCGAGTACAGATCACCTGGCTTGTAGCGGCGCGAGGGTTTTCCGTTGTGCGAAACGCGCAGCTCCACGTCCGGACGCGCCAGCGCCAGCGAGCGCAGCCATTCTTCGATATGGCCAAGTTCGGTGCGCTCGGCGCGCAGGAACTTGCGCCGTGCCGGCACGTTGTAGAACAGCTCGCGAACTTCCACGGTGGTACCCGGCGCGTGCGCACGTGGGGTGACATCGCCGAGCTTGCCGCCTTCGATCTGCAGCGCCGAGCCGTGCTCGTCATCGGCACGGCGCGAGGCCAGGGTGAAGCGGCTGACCGAAGCAATCGATGGCAGCGCTTCGCCACGGAAACCCAGCGTGGCCACCGATTCCAGATCATCCAGGCTGGCGATCTTGCTGGTCGCATGGCGCGATACCGCCAGCGGCAGCTGGTCCGCAGCAATGCCGCCGCCGTTGTCGCGGATGCGGATCAGGCGCACGCCGCCTTCTTCCAGATCGATATCCACACGCGTGGCGCCGGCATCGAGCGCATTCTCGACCAGCTCCTTGACCACCGAAGCGGGGCGTTCAACCACTTCGCCTGCGGCGATCTGGTTGATCAGGATTTCCGGCAGCGGACGGATCGCGTTCATGCCGCACCGCCAGAGGATTGCGGGGCCTTGGCAGGGCACGGGAGCGAGGATTGGAGGGGGATCAGGCTGACTTCATGCATGCCGACGATGATAGCCGAGCATGGGCCGAACACCGAGAACAGCCGATGACGCCCGGGGGACTTTCTTTTGTGGGAGCGGGGGGTGGGGCGGCGCCCAAGCGTGCGGGGGGGGGCGGGGCGGGGGGGGGGGGGGCGCCCGCGCCCAAAAAAAAAAAAAAACCCCCCCCACCCGGGGCGGGGGGG
>NZ_JBRREK010000095.1:0-9051 GCF_056760235.1 Stenotrophomonas sp. STEN018 | reverse complement strand
CCCCCCCCCCCCCCCCCCCCCCCCCCCCACCCCCCCGCCCCCCCCCCCCCCCCCCCCCCCCCCCCCCCCCCACCAAACACCCCCCACTGCCCCGCAGCAGATCAGGGATGATCAATCTGATCCGGCCGCTGCGTCCGCTTCACGCGCTCGCGGTGCAGCAGGTACAGGCCGCTGGCGACGATGATGCTGGCGCCGATCCAGGTCCAGCGGTCGGGCAGCTTCTGCCATAGCAGCACGTCCCAGCCGATCACCCAGACCAGGCCGGTGTACTCCAGCGGCGCGATCATCGAGGCCTGGCCCAGCTGGAACGCCCGGGTCAGCGCGATCTGGCCCAAGGCCCCGGCCAGGCCCATGCCGGCAATCAGTGCCGCATGCTTCCACTGCAGCGGCTGCCATTGCGGCCAGGCCAGCAAGCCGGCGCCAATGGCCATGATCAGCAGGAACCACACCACCATCGATTGCGGAGTATCCGTACGGGTCAGCAGGCTGACCGTGACCGCGGCAATCGCATAGGCAGTAGCTGCCAGCAGCACCATCAGGCCTGGGAACGAGATGAAGCCGTCCACGCCCGGGCGCAGTACCACCAGCACGCCGATCAGGCCGATGCCGATGGCCACCCAACGGCGCGGCCCCACGTGCTCACCCAACAGCGGCACCGACAGTGCCGCCACCAGCAAGGGCGCGACAAAGTAGATGGTGTAAGCCGTGGACAACGACAAGGTGCGCAGCGCATAGACGAAGCAGCCGATCATCACCATGCCGAGCACGCCGCGCAGCAGATGCAGGCCCCAGCGCACCGGGATCATCGAGCGCGGACCGGCCGTGGCCAATACCCAGACAAGGACAAACGGCAACGAGGCGGCGCCACGCAGCATGGTGACCTGCAAGGTGGGATAGCTGCTGGACAGCATCTTCATGCCGGCGTCCATGCAGGAGAAGAAAGCGACGGCGGCCAGCATCCAGACGATGGCACGCACAGGGGATTTGGTAGGTGACATGCACCCATTATCCGCTGCCCAAGGCCCAGCTTGTAATAATCAATATCAAGCTCCGGCCGACCCGCCACAGGTCCAAATAGGCGCCAACCCGGGGATGACGCACTCAGCAGGTGTTGCTGATAGCGCTCGTTGGTCCTGCTTCAGGGGTATGCCCTACCAGACTCGCGGTGACCAGCTTTGTGCACGCACAATGCAAGCGTCAGGTGGCGAACGAAGCGAGCACCGTTTGTTCTCGCGCCTTGCCTGCCGCCAGCTCCTAACGAATATTTCCCAAGCACCATGCAAGGATGCGCGCCGATGAAACCCCGCACGACACTACTGCTGGCAGCCTCACTGGGCCTGGCCACACTTTCCCTCCCGGCATTCGCCCAGCAGGCCTGCAGCCCGCGCTATCCGCCGCCGACCACGATTGCCGCCATGTTCGATATGGCTGCGGTCACCGCCGATACACTCGATGCGCTCCTCGACGTGGACGTGGTGCTGGCCGCGCGCGGCGGCCAGGACTTGAGCAAGTACGGGTTGCGCCACAGCCATCTGGCCTTCCTCGTGCGCAACGATAGCGGCAGCTGGGACGTGGTGCACCTGCTCAATCGCTGCAAGAGCGACAGCTCGGACCTGTACCGCGAAGGCCTGGTCAATCTGGTCGGCGAAAGCTCGATCACCACCGACCTGCGGGTTGGCATTCCCACACCAGAAGTACGCGCCGCGCTGAAAACCCTGCTCAGCGGCGCTGCACCACAGGCACGTGCGCTGCATCAACCGCGCTACAGCATGCTGGCCTACCCCGGCAGCAGCGAATACCAGAATTCCAACCAGTGGATACTGGAAGTCACCGCCGCGGCAATGGCACAAGCTGCCGGTGACACTGCGCTGGACAACCGCGACACCGCCTTGGCCTGGCTCAAGCAGAAGGGCTATACGCCCTCTCGCCTGCACATCGGCATCGGCAAGCGGCTGGGCGCGCGCTTCCTTGCCGACAACGTGGCAGTCACCGACCACCCGGCCAGTGAACGCATCTCCGGCAACTATTCGGTGGTGACGGTGGAATCGGTATTCGACTTCCTGCACCGCAGCGGCGCGCTGGAACGCGAACTGGCCGTTGCCCATCAAACCCCCGTGCCGGCGGTGACCGGCAACAATGTGCAAAACCCCATGCAGCAACAGGAAGCCAGCCCATGAAGCATCTGTTCAACAGCGGCGCCCTCGCCTTTGCCGTCGCCGCCAGCCTGGGATCAGGACTCACATCAGGCGCGGCCCGTGCCGGCGAAATCAATGGTTCGCAGGCTTCTGTGCTGATAACAGGCTCCAGCGTGGTGATGGTGGTGTCCGGGCCGATCTTCCTGTCCGCCGCTGGCGTACGCGGCGCGGCCGACATGTCCAAGGAATCCAGCGAGCGCCGCGAGGAAAAACGCCGCATCAGCGCCGGCCCGCTGCCGGACCTGGAAGTGAAATCGGTGGAGACCGCTGCCGATGGCGGCCGCCGCGTCACCCTGGAAGACCCTGCCAACGTCGAGAACCGCGCCACCCTGCAATGGCCCAAGCGCGAGGATGACCCAGCTGCGGGTTTCAGCGTGGGCGCAAAAATCGCCTTCCAGCCGAGCCCGCAGGGCGCGGGCTGGATGCTGCGCAACCCGCAAGGCGCGGCGCTGGCATTCGTACCGACCATCGAAGCGGCGGATGAAAGTCGCACCCGCACGCTTTGATTTTTGATTCACCGTACTTGAGGAACTCCCTATGAAATTCATGTTTTCGCAGCTGGCCTGCGTCGCAGCCATCAGCGCCATGTTGGTGATTGCGCCCGCGCATGCCGGCGATGGCTTGAACCGTTCGGAGGTCAGCACCCTGATGACCTCGGTTGGCGCGTCGATGTTGGTGTCTGCACCGTTGCTGCTGGTGGCATCGGCTGCCGACAAGTCGTCGACGGCATCGGCGAAATCGGGTGAAGGCCAGGCGCGCCGCGTCAGCGTTGGCCCGCTGCCGGACATGAAGGTCGAAGCGATCACCCAGGACGCCGATGGCGGCCGCAGCGTTGCGTTGGCCGATCCACTGGATGCAGCCAACACCGCATCTCTGCATTGGCCGCAACGCGAGGACAACCCGGCATCCAACTTCGTGCTCGGGCAGACCGTTGCGTTTACGCCGAGCCCGCAGGGTGCGGGTTGGATGGTGCGGGCGGAAGATGGCGCCGTGCTGACCTTTGTGCCGGCGATTGAAGCTGCGTCGGTGAGTCATAGCGGGAAGCTTTGAGGCTGCGGCGCTTTGAAGCTTCAGATCGTAGAGATGTCTGAAGCATCCCTTCTCCTGCTTGCGGGAGAAGGTGCCCGAAGGGCGGATGAGGGGGCTTTGGCTTTGGTCTTTTGAAGCTCAAACGCAAGCAAAGCCAGCAGCACAAGCAGAAGCTGCCCTCACCCCAACCCCCGCTCCGCGCCCCGGCCCTTGCGCTGGCGCAAGGTCGTTCGAATGGCTGCGAACCTTTGGTTCGCAAGCAGCCCTTCTCACCCCGCAAGCGGGAGAGGGGCTTCAGATCTCTTGATCGCAGGCAGCGTGCACTCCTGCAGCCGTTGACATCCCTCCAGACCGACCCGGGCTACAATGCCCACCGACCTGCCCTCCAGGGCACGGCCCCTTCCCTTTTGTCGATGCAGTGCCCAACGGCGCTGTCTGTGCCCGTTCATGTCCTCACATCCGTCCATCCGCTTCGCTCCGTTGACCCCAACCTCACTATTGCTGGCCGTGCTGGCAATGGGTGCCGTGGTGCTGGGCTCCAATGTACTGGTGCAGTACCCGATCAATGATTGGCTCACCTGGGGTGCTTTCAGCTATCCGATCGCGTTCCTGGTCAGCAATCTGATCAATCGTCGCTTCGGCCCGCAGGCGGCACGCCGCGTGGCCTGGGCCGGCTTCGCGGTAGCGGTGGTGTTGTCGGTATGGATCGCCACGCCGCGTATCGCGGTGGCCTCCTGCTCGGCCTTCATCGTTGCGCAGCTGCTGGACATCACCGTGTTCGACCGCCTGCGTGCTGGCAACTGGTGGCGTGCGCCGATGGTGGCCACCACCTGCAGCGCCACCGTGGATACCGCGATCTTCTGGTCGATCGCCTTTGCCGGCTCGCAGCTGCCATGGATCAGCTGGGCCGCTGGCGACCTGGCAGTAAAGCTGGCCATCGGCGTGTGCCTGTTGGCACCGTTCCGCGCCCTGCTGTGGAAGATGGCGCCGCTGCGCGGCACTACCCGCTAAGCACTGCAGCCCGGACGAAACCGGGCTGTTCTCCAACATCACTCCGCGTACTTGCCCGGCTCGAACGGCAGGCCCTGTGCGATTGCCGCGGCACTGATCGCCGCACACGCCGCTTCGATCTCGGGCGTGGGGATGGCAATACGCGGGCGTCGGTCCAGGGTGCAGCTCAAGCCCACGTCCAGCAAGGTCGCATGCGCAGCGTGCAGCGCTGCCGCGGTATCGTCCGGCAACCAGCCCGCGGTCGCCAACGCTGAAATCAACAACGGCGTTTCCCTGGGCGCACACAGCGCGCGATGGTGCTGTGCCTGCGACAGCACGCCGGTCTGCAGCACGAACTCCAGATCCACCAAGCCGCCTGCGCCCTGCTTCAAGTCCAGCCGTCCGGCATCACTACGGTCCAGTTCGGCACGCATGCGTGCACGCATTTTCAGTACATCGCCGAACAAGGTGTCGCGGTCACGTGCGCGGCTCAAGGTGTCGGCGCGTACCTGTTCGAAGTCGGACAGCAAGGATGCATCACCGGCCACGCCGCGCGCGCGTACCAGCGCCTGATGTTCCCAGGTCCAGGCGCGTTCGCGCTGGTATTCGGTATAGCTGGCCAACGAGGACACCAGCGCGCCCTTGCCCCCGTCCGGGCGCAGACGCACGTCGATGTCGTACAGGCGGCCGGCGGCAGTTACCGCGCCGAGCAGGGCCATCACTTTCTGCGCCAGACGGGCAAACCAACGGCCGCTGTCCAAGGGACGCAGGCCGTCGCTGCCTTCGCTGCCCGCCGGGCTGTCGTACAGGAACACCAGATCCAGGTCCGAACCGAAGCCCAACTCAACGCCGCCCAAGCTGCCGTAGCCGATGATCGCAAAGCGCCCGCCCGGCACTTCGCCGTGTGCCTGCAGCATGTCTGCATGTGCCATCTGCAGCACCGTTACCACCACCGCATCGGCCAGCTGCGCCAGTTGCTGCGTACAGTCGACCGCTCGCTGGCGGCCGTCGTGGAAGGCCAAAGCCATACGGAAGCTCAGCGCGAGCCGCACTTCATTGAGCGCGCGCAGCGCAGCTTCCGGATCATCGATCTGCAAGGCGCTGGCACAGGCATCCTGCATTTCCTGCGCGCCGGGCATCGGCCCTGCCACGCGCGTATCCAGCAATTCGTCGAGCAGCAGCGGGAACGCCACCAGTCGCTCGGACAGCAGCGCACTGCGTGCCAGCACATTGACCAATCGAGTCAAGGCGCTGGGTTGTTCGTCCAGCAATGCCAGATAGCTGGTGCGGCGCAGGATGGCCTGCAGCAGGCCGAGCACGCGCCGCAACGCAGCGTCAGGCTGCGGCGAGCGTGTAGCCGCATGCAGCAGCGCCGGCAGCACCCGATCAAGCCGCGCGCGGGCGCTATCAGACAACGATTTCACGCCCAGCGACTGGGCGAACTCACGCAGTGACTGATCAGCACCATTGGCGTCGGCGAAGCCGGCCTCGGCCAGCACCTCGGCGCTACCGCCGCCCGGCAATACCCGCCAATAGCTGGACAACACATCCGGCGCAGCCTGGCCTTGGCGCGGTGCAAGCAATGCACCGAATTCAACGCTGACGCGTTCGCGCTGTTGGTTCAAGGCTGCAAGCAAGGCATCCCAATCGGCGTAGCCGAGGCCGAGCGCGATGCGGCTGCGATCCAGCGCGTCATTGGGCAGGCAATGGGTCTGCGCGTCGCGCAGCATCTGCAGGCGGTTCTCGACGCGGCGCAGGAAGCGATAGGCCTGGATCAGGTCATCGCCATCGCTGGCTGCCATCTGCCCACCTTCGACCAGCGCGCGCAGCGCCGGCAGCAGGCGCCGCTCGCGCAGCGCCGCCTCGCGGCCGCCGCGGATCAGCTGCAGCGCTTGGGCCAGGAATTCGATCTCGCGGATGCCGCCGGGGCCGCGTTTGATGTCGTCCAGGCGGTCCTTGCGCGCAACTTCAGCGGTGATCGCCGCCTTCATCTCGCGCAGGCCATCGAGCGCGGTGAAATCCAGGTAGCGGCGGTAGACAAAGGGCCGCAGCGTCTCCAGCCAGGCCTCGCCGGCGGCGATGTCGCCGGCTACCGCGCGCGCCTTGATCCAGGCGTAGCGCTCCCAGTCGCGGCCTTCGCGCTGGAAGTATTGATCCATGCCGGCGAAGGACAGGGCAACTCGACCAGCGGTGCCGAACGGGCGCAGGCGCAGATCGACGCGGTGGCTGAAGCCTTCCGCAGTGGTCTCGTCCAGCAGCCGCGCCAGACGCTGGCCGAGCCGCGCGAAATATTCCTCGGCAGCCAGCGGGCGCGTGCCATCGGACTCGCCGTTATACGGGTAGGCGTAGACCAGATCGATGTCCGACGAAAAATTCAGCTCGCCGCCGCCGAGCTTGCCCAGCCCGAATACCACCAGCCGCTGCGCGCTGCCATCGGCATCGCGGACCACGCCGTGGCGGCTGGCGAACTCCTGCTCCAGCGCCTCCAGACCCAACTGCAGGCATTCCTCGGCCAGGCGGGTGGCGCCAGTCAAGGTTGCATCGACGTCATCGAGTTCGAGCAGATCGCGCCAGATCAGCCGGGTCGAGGCCGCAGCACGGTAGCGACGCAGCTGGGTTGGCCAGGCCGTGGGTTGCAGCGGGTCCAGCACGGGCAACGGCAAGGGAGCTGGATCGGCCTGAGCCAGCAGCTGCAGCAGCTCCGGCTGCCGGCACAGGGTATCGATGGCGAAATCGCTGGTAACCGCCAGCTGCCGCAAACCAGCCTCGAAGGCCTCTGATGGCGGCCATTGCGCCGGATCGGGAGCGGCCAGCTTGAGCCGGGCCAAGGCGCGTTCGATTACAGGTTGAACAGATTCAGGTGCTGCGGGGGCGATTTGGTTCATTCCGCGATTCTGGCATCTGCGGCCCAGAAGTCGCCATCTCCGGCGATCAGGCAATAAAAAAGCCCGCTGACAGCGAACTGTCAGCGGGCCTTGCTCCCTCCCCCACGTCGGGATGCAGGGCGATCCTGCCGGGTGCGCAAACAACTTGCACGCTGCACTGCAAAACAATACTGGGCAGTACAAGAGCACCAAACCCGTAATGACCATTCCACCAAGGTCCAACCCCCCTGTTCACGCCGAAGGGCGATAATCAGCCATCCCCCCAACAAACCGTAGTCGTCATGTCTGTCGAACGCATTTTGGACCCGCGCCTGCGCGACCGCATCGTTTCCGCCGAACAAGCCGCGGCCTTCATCCAGCCCGGCGAAACCGTGGCCATGAGTGGCTTCACCGGTTCCGGCTATCCCAAGGCGGTGCCGCTGGCACTGGCGCAGCGCATTGAAGAGGTGCACGCCGCCGGCCAGCCGTTCAAGATCAAGCTGATGACCGGCGCCTCGACCGCACCGGAACTGGATGGCGCGCTGGCCAAGGCCGATGCCATCGCCATGCGCATGCCGTTCCAGACCGACCCGGACGCGCGCAAGCGCATCAACGAAGGCACGCTGGACTACATCGACATCCATCTTTCCCACGTCGCCCAGCATGTGTGGTTTGGCTTCTACGGTGAGATCGATACCGCGGTGATCGAAGTCTCGGCCATCCATGCAGACGGTTCGCTGGTGCCCTCCACCTCGGTCGGCAACAACAAGACCTGGCTGGACCTGGCCAAGAAAGTGATCATCGAGGTCAACGAATGGCAGCCCGCGGATATCGAGGGCATGCATGACATCTATTACGGCACCGCGCTGCCACCGCACCGCAAGCCGATCCCGCTGATCCACGCCAACGATCGCATCGGCCAGGCCACGCTCAGCGTGGACCCGGACAAGATCGTCGCGGTGGTGCGCACCAATGGGCCCGACCGCAACAGCCCGTTCAAGCCGATCGATGAAGACAGCCGCCAGATTGCCGGCTACCTGATCGAATTCCTCAAACACGAAGTGGCCAAGGGCCGCCTGCCAGCCAACCTGCTGCCGCTGCAGTCGGGCGTGGGCAATATTCCGAACGCGGTACTTGCAGGCTTGGCTGAAAGCGGCCTGCGCGGGCTGACCTCGTTCACCGAGGTGATCCAGGACGGCATGCTGGATCTGCTCAAGTCCGGCGTGCTCGAGTACGCCTCGTGTACGGGTTTTGCGCTGAGTCCGGAGGCGAACGAGGAGTTCAAGCGCAACATCAAGTTCTACCGCGAACGCATCATCATGCGCACCCAGGAGATCTCCAACCATCCGGAGCTGGTGCGTCGCCTCGGCTGCATCGGCATGAATGGCATGATCGAAACCGACCTGTACGGCAACGTCAATTCCACCCATGTAATGGGCAGCCGCATCATGAACGGCATCGGTGGTTCGGGTGACTTCACCCGCAACGGCTTCCTGTCCAGCTTCCTGAGCCCTTCGATGGCCAAGGGCGGTTCGATCTCGGCGATCGTGCCGATGGTCAGCCACGTCGATCACACCGAGCACGATGTCTCGATCATCGTCACCGAGCAGGGACTGGCCGATCTGCGCGGCCTGCCACCGCGTGCACGTGCGCGTCAGGTGATCGACAACTGTGCGCACCCGGATTACCGCGACCAGCTCAACGACTACTTCGACCGCGCCTGCCGCGACAGCTACGGCAAGCACACGCCGCACCTGCTGCCGGAAGCCCTGTCCTGGCATCAGCGTTATATCGACACCGGCAGCATGAAGGCCTGAGACCCCACCGGTAGAGCCGAGCCATGCTCGGCTGGGGCTTTACCGGGCAAGCCTGATCTGTAGTGGGGGGGGGGGGCGGGGGCGGGGGGGGGCGCAGTAGGCGCGGGCGGGCGCGGGCGGGGGGGGGGATAGAAAAAAAAAAAACGGTTAGGAGCG
>NZ_JBRREK010000094.1:0-9489 GCF_056760235.1 Stenotrophomonas sp. STEN018 | reverse complement strand
CCCCCCCCCCCCGCGCCGCCGCCGCGGCGCGCGCCCGCCGCGCGCCCCGGCCCCCGGCCCCGGCCGCCGCGGCCCCCCCCCCGCCCCCCCCCCCCCCCCCCCCCCCCCCCCCCCCCCCCCACTACAGGCGGGTCGCTGACTGCCTGACGCGCTGTATCGGTCATTCGACGTGGGCCGCCAGCGGGTAAACTAGTGCAATGCCCCAGAGTCCCGCGCAACAACTGCTTTCCAGCGTTTTCGGTTACGACAGTTTCCGCGGCGATCAGCAGGCCATCGTCGAACATGTCGCCAGCGGCAACGATGCCCTGGTATTGATGCCTACCGGTGGCGGCAAATCCCTGTGCTACCAGATCCCGGCGCTGCTGCGCGAGGGCTGCGGCATCGTCATCTCGCCGCTGATCGCCTTGATGCAGGACCAGGTGGAGGCGCTGCACCAGGTCGGTGTCCGCGCCGAGTTCCTCAATTCCACGCTGGACGCCGAAACCGCCGCGCGGGTCGAGCGCGAGCTGCTGGCCGGCGAGCTGAAGCTGCTCTACGTCGCCCCAGAGCGCCTGTTGACCGGGCGCTTCCTGTCGCTGCTGAGCCGCGCGCACATCTCGCTGTTCGCCATCGATGAGGCCCATTGCGTATCGCAATGGGGCCATGATTTCCGCCCCGAGTACCGCCAGCTGACGGTCCTGCACGAGCGCTGGCCGCAGGTGCCGCGGATCGCCCTGACCGCCACCGCCGATCCGCCTACCCAGCGTGAGATCGCCGAGCGTCTGGCGCTGTCCACGGCCCAACACTTCGTCAGCTCCTTCGATCGCCCCAACATCCGTTACACGGTGGTGCAGAAGGACAACGCCAAGCGCCAGCTGCTGGGCTTCCTGCGCAACCATCGCGACGAAGCCGGCATCGTTTACTGCATGTCACGGCGCAAGGTCGAGGAGACCGCGCAGTTCCTGTGCGGCGAAGGCATGCAGGCGCTGCCCTATCACGCCGGCATGCCAGCCGAGGTACGCGCCGCCAACCAGCGCCGCTTCCTGCGCGAGGACGGCATCGTGATGTGCGCCACCATTGCCTTCGGCATGGGCATCGACAAGCCGGACGTGCGCTTCGTCGCGCATACCGACCTGCCCAAATCGATGGAAGGCTATTACCAGGAAACCGGCCGCGCCGGTCGCGATGGCGAGGCTGCCGAAGCCTGGCTGTGCTACGGGCTGGGCGACGTGGTGCTGCTCAAGCAGATGATCGAGCAGTCCGAGGCCGGCGAGGAGCGCAAGCAGCTGGAGCGCTCCAAGCTCGACCACCTGCTCGGCTATTGCGAATCCATGCAATGCCGCCGGCAGGTGCTGTTGGCCGGCTTCGGCGAAACCTATCCCAAGCCCTGCGGCAACTGCGACAACTGCCTCACCCCGCCTGCGGCCTGGGATGCGACCATCCCGGCACAGAAGGCGCTGAGCTGCGTGTATCGCAGCGGCCAGCGTTTTGGCGTCGGCCACTTGATCGACATCCTGCGCGGCAGCGACAACGAACGCATCCGCCAGCTCGGCCACGAAAAACTCAGCACCTACGCCATTGGCAATGACCTGGATGCACGCGCCTGGCGCGGCGTGTTCCGCCAACTGGTGGCCGCCAGCCTGCTGGAAGTGGATCCGGAAAGCCACGGCGGCCTGCGCCTGACCGATGCCAGCCGCGATGTACTCACCGGCCGCCGGCAGATGATGATGCGCCGCGACGCTGCACCCACCCGCGAGCGCGAGCGCGGCGGCCCGCGCACGGGTCTGCCGGTGCAGGCTGGCGATCTATCGCTGTTCCAGGCACTGCGTGGACTGCGCGCGGAACTGGCACGCGAACAGAACGTGCCGGCGTTCGTGATCTTCCACGACAGCACCCTGCGCAACATCGCCGAGCAGCGCCCGACCAGCGTCGACGCACTCGGCAAGGTGGGCGGCATTGGTGGCAGCAAGCTGGCCCGTTATGGCCAGCGGCTGGTCGAGATCGTGCGCGAGCAGGGCTGACCAGCAGCGCCGAGCTGCCCTGCCCTTGTAGCTGCGGCTAACGTCCGCTTAGATTCTGCTCAGCCAGCAGCAGCAGCCCGTCCAGCTTGCGCCGATCCGGCGAGCCGGCAACCTGCAGCCGCCCTATCAGCAGCAGCACGCGCTGCAGCTCTTCCTTGGCCAGACGCGCATGCCCCAACTGCAGCAGGGATTCGGCCAGCGCCAGACTCGTCTCGACAACAGCAGCGCTGTCCTTGCCCTGCTTGCTGCCGGCAAACTCCACCGCAGTCCTGCGCAAAGCCAGCGCCTGTTCTCCATCGCCCTGCCGAGCCGCCAGATCAGCGCGGATACCCAGCCAACGCAGCTGCAGTTCCTCCGCTACCGGTGAGTCCATTTGCTCGAGCAGTTGTCGCGCCTGTGCCAGCTGGCCACTGCGCACATGCCAATCGATCCGGTTCAAGCGGGCCTGCACGCGACCTGGCGCATCGGCCGGCAAACTCTGGCTCAAGCCCTTGTCAGCGTGCTCCAGCATCACCCCAGCCTCGCCCATCCGCCCATCGCGCATCAGCAGACGCGCCAGTTCGCTTTCAGCTCGCAGGCTGGTGGGTGAGTCCTCGCCCAGTTTCTGTTTGCGGATCAACCAGGACTGTCGATACAGCGCTTCGGCCGCGGCCAGCTCGCCGCGCAGCTCTTTCAACGAGCCGTAATTGAACAGGCCCATCGAATACTCAACCGAGTCCTGCCCATCCAGGCGCGCGCTCAAGGCATTCCGCTTCTGGTAATGCGGCTCCGCCGCAACGTAATCGCCAGAATCCCGGTACAGGTCCGCCAAGCCGTCGTACTGCATGCGGACAAAGCTGCTCTCCGCGCCGTACAGCTCCAGCGCGTACTGCATTCCCGATTGCAGCAGCGGCAAGGCCTGCTCGTATTTGCCTTGTTCGCGGAGTATCTGCGCCAACCGCGTTTCGGCAGCCAACGCCAGGCTGGTCCGGCGGCCATGCAGATTGGCCAGCATCTGCCGGAACTCACGCTCTGCCGATGGCTGCCGCCCCCAGCGCAGGTACATCAGGCCTTTGTTGTAAGACAGCTCACTGGTCTCAGTGCTGACGTCCACACCCTTCACATCCTGATAGAGCGACGTTGCACTGCTGAAGGCCGCTTCGCCCAGATCAAAATGCTGCTGATTCACCAAGGCCAGCCCCTTGGCGCTGTACAGACGCGCCTGCGCCAACGCCGGCGCCTTGCCCCCAATCAGTTCCAGGCCCTGCGCCGCCAACTGCAGACCGCGCTCACCATCGCCATCAAGGGTCTTCTGCACGGACAGATCCGCCAGCACATTGGCAGCGTCCAGCGGCCGCGCCACGCGCGGATCCATGAAACCGCCATACGCTTGCTGCAACAGAGTGTCGGCCTGATGTGAAGCACCTGCGTTCTGATAGGCAACGCCAAGTACTGCGCGCATCCGTGCCAACTGCGCCGGGGCATCAGCCAGATCACGCGCCACCTGCAACGTGGCCTTGTCCAGCAGTTGCCGCGAACTCAACTCCTCGGCGCCGCGTTCGGTGCGTAGAAATGGATCAGCGGTTTCAAACATGCCAACCATGAAGTTGCTGATCTGTTGCGCCACAACCGCTTCTTCCTGCGCCTGCCGCCGGGTCTCCCACAACCCGAAAACGAACACCGCAAGCAGCGCACTCGCACCAACACCGATCGCCGTGCCCTGCCAGTTCCGGCGCAGCGCTTTTCCGAGGTGGTACAGGCGGCCACCGTTGCGCGCAAGTACCGGCTGCATCTCCTGATAGCGGCGCAGGTCAGCCATCAAGGCTTCAACCGAGCGATAGCGCAGGGCGATGTCACTGGCGCAGGCACGTGCGACGATGGCATCCAGATCACCACGCAGGCGCCGCCGCCAAGGCAGATCAACCGGTGTATTGGCACTGGGCGCGATCAATGCCTCGCCGGTGTTCTGCACCTCGCGCATCGACGGTTGCGTGGACAGCAACTCCAGCAACATCACACCAAGACTGTAGACATCGCTGGCCGCACCGACGGTATGCCCGGCGATCAACTCCGGGCTGGCATAGCCCGGGGTGCAGTAGCCGGAATCGCGTTTTTCACGCGCCTCGTTGAGCAGTCGCGCCAGACCAAAGTCCAACAGCACCGGCTGGCCATTGGCCTGCACCAGCACGTTGGGAGGTTTGAGATCGCAATGCAGCACCAGCTGTTCGTGCGCCGACTGCACGATGCTGCAGATTTCCAGGAACAGCGTAAGTCGTTGCTGCAGGCCCAAGGCCTGCTCGGAACACCAACAATCCAGGGGCACGCCGTCGATGTACTCCATCACCAGATAGGGATGCCCATCCGGCGTGGTGCCGCCATCGTAAAGACGCGCCACATTGGACAACTGCAGGCCTGCCAGAACCTGCCGCTCGGCACCAAGCAGCTCTACCTCGGTGGCACCCGGCATGCCATGCAACAACTTGATGGCAACCGTACGCTGGTAGAGACCGTCGGCGCGCTCAGCCTTGAACACGGTACCCATGCCGCCATGCGCGATGCGCTCGGTCAACCGCCATGGACCGAGCCGCTCACCCACCCCCAGTTCCGGCGCCAACGCGCGCGCCAATGCAGTGTCCAGACGACTACTGACCCGGCTCAGGCCTACTGTCTGTGAGCGCAGCAGCTGCAGTACTTCCTCGCGTATCGCCGGGTCGTCACTGCCCGCGGCGAGTGCTTGCTGCCATTGCTCGCGCGGCAGCTCGCAGATGGCATCAAACAGGTCACGGACCTGCCGCCAACGCTCGCTCGCCATTACCGCGCCCCCGCCATCGCTGCTCAGCGCAGCTGCCGGTTCAACCAGGCCCGCGCAAAGCGCAGGTCACGGTCAACCGTGGGCGCGGACACATCCAGCACCAGTGCGATCTCATCACGACTCATGCCGCCGAAGTAGGTCAATTCAATGGTGCTCGCCGCACGCGGCTCAAGTTCGGCCAGTTGATTCAATGCCTGGTGCAAGGCCAGCACGTCGTAACCGATAGCCGCATCGTCCGGCACTTGGTCAGCGTGGGACAACGTCAATTGCTCGGCATTGCCACCACGTTTGTCTGCTGCTCGCGCACGCAGATGATCCACCAGCACCGAGCGCATTTTCAGTGCAGCAATGGCAACGAAGTGGGCACGGTCCTTGTAGTCCGCATCGGTGCCAAGCAGGCGCATCAGCGATTCGTTTACAAGCGCGGCCGGCTGCAAGGTGCCGCCGGTCTGTTGCGACAAGCGGTTGCGGGCAATCAGCATCAAATCCGAGTACAAGGCTTCGAACAGATGCTCGCGCGCATCCATATCGCCTTGTTGCCATCGGTGCAGTAATTGCGTGATCTGTTTGCTCAACCCTGTCCCCAATGCGTGGACGCCCACCAGGGCAACCAACGATCCATCCTGCATATTAGGACCAGACCCGGCGACTTCCAACCGCAGCGGCTTGCACTGCTCGTTCGTGCTGCATGCCGGGCGCCTCGCAGTTCCCCCAGATCAGCCCGCAAACGGCGAACCCGGTCGCAAGCCACGTGGGCTGCCGGGACGTTCACCCGCCTTTCGTCGGTGATCCATTTCGGCGGCGACGAAGCCACACGCCAGACTCCGCAAACCAGGCTGAGCGTTGACAAAGCCTCAGCGGAGACCGAATCTGCGCCACTTCGCGCTTATCAAGCGCTCAATCGGCAGGTTCTATGCAGCAGGGTGTGATGCAGGGCGTGTGGGGACGAAGCGTATTGATCTGCGCACTGTTGGCGGCAGGAACCCAGGCAGAAGCCGGGCAGGCACGGCCCTTTGTTCCGGGCGCGCACAAGGGGCCTCGACATGGAACTCAGAATGAAGTCGCGGTACTCGGCACTGCGCATCTGGCAGGTTTGCCGAAAACCTTTGATCCATCGACGCTCACCCCACTGATCGACCGGCTGGCGGCGTGGCAGCCACAGGCAATCGCCGTCGAGACAGTCTCTGGACAGCAGTGCGACATGTTGCGCCGCTACCCTGCCCGTTACGCCTTGACGGTGAACGATTACTGCCCTGACCTGTCAGCGGCTGCAAAGGCGACCGGACTGGACGTGGCAGCGGCGACAGCGGCCGCCGACGCAATGCTGGCGAACTGGCCGACGCAACCAACGGCGGCCCAGCGTCGCGAACTGGCAGCCAAGTTCCTGGCCGCCGGAGAGCACGATTCCGCTCTTGTCCAGTGGCTGCACCTGCCTGCACCAGAGCGGCGTGCGGAAGGCAGCTTGAACCAGGAGTTGGTGGAGGCACTGGAGGCACTGCGCAGCAGTCGCAATGAAAACACACTGATCGCTGCACAGCTGGCGGTGCGGCTGGGCCATCAACGGCTCTGGCCGATGGACGATCACAGTGCCGACCGCTATGGCCCGGACCCCAAGGCCTACGTGAAGGCCATCCGCAAGGCCTGGGACAACCCTGCCAGCAAGCAACGTGCAGCGCTGCACAGCGACCTGGAAACCCAACTCGGCACGCCCGAGAACGCGTTGACGATGTATCGGCGTGACAACGGCCCGGACCTCGCCCCAGCTGCCTTCGAAAGCGATTACGGTGCCGCGCTGGAAGAACCCTCCGCGCAGGGTTACGGGCGCATGTATGTCACGTCCTGGGAGACCCGCAACCTGCGCATGGCAGCCAACATCCGTGACCTGATGGGGGCAAGCCCGGGCATGCGCACCTTGGTGCTGGTTGGCGCCTCGCACAAGGCGTATCTGGATGCCTATCTCGAGCAGATGCACGATGTGCGTATCGTCGATGTCCAGCAGGCCTTGCTGAAGTAGCGCACAAAGCCCGCAGCGAGAGCCGCGGCGCTGCGATCACGTATCCCGGGTAAGCGCAGCGCACCCGGGAGAAAGGATCAAGGTGAGGCCGTGCGGCCGTGCGCCGTAATTACCCGGGCTACGCTCGACGTGCCAGTTCAGGCCGCTTGCGCGGAGATTGATGTTTCGCGAGGCAACAAAAAAGGCTTCGGATCGCTCCGAAGCCTTGGCAATGCTGGTGGGCCGTGATGGATTCGAACCATCGACCAAAAGATTAAAAGTCTTCTGCTCTACCAACTGAGCTAACGGCCCAAACAAAGACCCGGCCGCAGCCGGGGTGCGTATTCTAACGCAATAAACACAAAAACAACATCATGCGTAATGGGTCGGATCAAGCATGCCGGCGGCAGTGAAACCATCGGCGCGCAACTGGCAGGCATCGCAGTGACCGCAGGCCTTGCCGTCCATATCGGCCTGGTAACAGGACACAGTCAAACCGAAGTCCACGCCCAGGCGCTGCCCCTCCAGTGCGATCTGTGCCTTGCTCAGGTACTGCAGCGGCGCGTGCACGCGGATGCCTGCACCTTCCACGCCGGCCTTGGTGGCCAGATTGGCCAATGCCTGGAAGGCGGCGATGAATTCCGGGCGGCAGTCCGGGTAGCCGGAGTAATCCACCGCATTGACGCCGCAGAAGATGTCGTTCGCACCCAGCACTTCGGCCCAGCCCAGCGCCAGTGACAGCATGATGGTGTTGCGGGCTGGCACATAGGTGACCGGAATGCCGCCACCTTCACCCGCCTCCGGCACGTTGATGTCATCGGTCAGTGCCGAGCCGCCGATGCTGCGCAGATCGACCGCGACAACCTTGTGCCCGGCTACGCCCAGTGCTGCGGCCACGCGCGCGGCGGCTTCCAGTTCGGAGGTATGGCGTTGGCCGTAGCGCACGCTCATGGCGTGTACTTCGAAGCCCTGCTCCTGGGCGATGGCGACGACGGCGGCTGAGTCCATGCCGCCGGAAAGAAGCACGACTGCTTTCTTCTTCATGGTGATGATCCGGTTGGGGGAGGAAAGCCAGCACGCTGTCCCGCGCCGGGGTAAACACTTGGCGGGTGCAACGCCGGCTCAATAGCCCGGGGCGTCGTCCCACAACAACTTGTGCAACTGCATCTGGAAGCGCACCGGCAGGCGATCTGCGACGATCCAGTCGGCCAGCTCACGCGGGCTGACCTGAGACTTGCTCGGTGAGAACAACACCATGCAGCGCTCCGGCAAGCGGTGCTCAATGAGCATGGCCTTGGCCCACTCATAATCACCACGGCTGCAGATCACGAACTTCAGCTGGTCGCGGGCGGTGAGCAGCGGAATGTTCTCCAGCCGGTTGCGCGCCATTTCCGCCGAATCCGGCGTCTTCAGGTCGACCACCCGTGAGACGCGCGGATCGACCTCGGCGATATCCAACGCTCCCGAGGTCTCCAGCGACACGTCCAAACCGGCTTCGCACAGCTTGTGCAGCAGGATCAGGCAGCGCTTCTGCGCCAGCGGCTCGCCGCCGGTGACGCAGACGTGGCGCACGCCCTGCTTCAACACTTCGGCGACGATATCGTCGATGTCCCACCAGTCGCCGCCGTGGAAAGCATAGGCGGTATCGCAATACTGGCAACGCAACGGGCAGCCGGTCAGGCGCACGAACACAGTCGGCCAGCCGACGCTATCGGCCTCACCTTGCAGGGACAGGAAAATTTCGGTGATCTTCAGTCGCGGCAAGGGCGACTGCACGATCTCGCTGGGAACAGCGGCGCTGGGAGAGTTCATAGTCATCAGCCGCACCATCGGTGCGGCACCACATCAACGCAGTTGCTGGCCGAGCCGGATCGACTGCAGTCGGTCCTGGGCGGTACGGGCCGCATCACTGCCGGGAAAACGGGAAATTACCTGTTCCAGGGTTTGCTGTGCCTGGGCATTGTTGCCTTCACCAAACTGCGACAGGCCAAGCTTCAGCAAACCGCCGGCGGCCTTGTCGTGGGTGGGATAGCGCGCGACCAGATCGCTGAACTGCGCCTCGGCCATCTTGAAATTACGCGTTGCGTAAAAGCTCTCACCCAGCCAATACAAGGCATTGGGGGTGTAAGCAGCATTTGGGTACAACTCAAGGAAACTCTGGAACAACTGCGCCGAGTCGGCATAGTTGCCAGCCTTCAACGCGTCAAAGGCGACATTGTAGGCAGCACGCTCATCACCAGCAGAAGCCAGAGTACCGGCATCACCACGTACGGTTGGCGGACGTTCGGCAGCAGCCGCTGTCGGCTTTGCGGCCGCAGCGGCGGGCGTCACCGCGCCAGTGGCAGGAGCTGCCGGAGCGCCAGCACCGCCTTCAAGGCGATTGAGGCGACCGTCCAGGTCCAGATACTGATCGCGATTGCGCTGCTTCAGCTGTTCGTTTTCGTGCTGAAGCTGCTCGATCGTGCCCTGCAACGCCTGCATTTCAGTACGCAGCTGCTGCAGCTGATTGAGCATGTCGGTATTGGCCTGACTGTTGTTGACCTGCGTTTCCAGCACGCCAACCCGGTCAGCCAAACTTGCCCGTTGTGCATACGCGGGCGCGGGGGCCCCCCCCGCGGCGGCCCCCCCCCCCCCCCCCGGTGTGTGGGGTGCGCAGGCCGAAAAGTGCGGGCGGGGGCTTGTTCAGCCGCACGGGGCTGGCCCCC
>NZ_JBRREK010000093.1:0-9529 GCF_056760235.1 Stenotrophomonas sp. STEN018 | reverse complement strand
AGCCGCTGCGTGGCCCCGCGATGTCGAAAACCCACGCATGAACCCCCGATCTGTGCCCGATCTGTGCCCAAAGCGGCGCTTGCGCGGCCGCTTCCTACCCGCCAGACTCGCCAAAAAGGGCGGTTGAACTTCCTATACCCCCGACGTGACACTGTTCCTCATCGTGTCGCTCTTGATATCGGCGGCTGTGGTTCCGATCACCTTGCTGCCCAGTCATCCGCCGGCCCAGGTCGAACAGGAGCGGGTCGTATTCAGGGACCTCGTCCTCGCATCGCCCCTCGCTGCTGCTGGCGCGTTCCTGGCCGGCCTGGCTATCGGCGGTTTCTGGGGCATGGGCCCAAACTTTGGCCAGAGGATCGGACTCGATGTGGGCGGCATATCCGCCTTCATGGCTGCGGTTCTTGGTGGAACGCTGGCGTTGCAGTGGCCACTCGGCTGGCTTTCGGATCGAGTGTCCCGAAATCTTGTCATCGCCGGTGCGGCACTGGCGTCCGCGGCGGCTGCCGTCGGCGTAGCGATGGCCGCGGAAGCACCTCTGCCCCTGCTCCTCGCGGCGGGTGCTCTTTTTGGTGGCTTTGGCATACCGATCTATTCGTTGTGCCTCGCGGTCGCGAACGACGATCTTCCGGCCAGTCGGCTACTGGGCACCGCGCGCGGGCTTCTGCTACTCAACGGGATCGGGACAGCCGCGGGCCCCCTCATCGGGGGAGCGGCGATGGCTATCGTAGGTCCAGGCGGCTTGTTCCTTTATGCGGCGGCGTTGCTCATCATCCTGGCGGTGCTGGCCGTCACACGCAGGCAGCCGAGTCCCCCAAACCAGGCCAAGGCCGGCGCCCGTTGTCCGAGCACGCCGATGATCACGGGATCTCTCGATACGATGATATGCATGCAAGGAAAGACCCAGGACGTTCGGCATTAGTGTGGGCGGCGGTGGGGTGCCTTATTCTACGTCTTCTACTGTGAGATCCCGTCCGTTGAACTGCACGGTCTCCCCGGCTCGGGCACCCTCGATTGCTTCGAAGATCGGCGCCATCGTGGAAATGCCCATGAGCTCACGCCCCTGACAGGTGAACTTGCTCGTTGACACCGCGATCACAAAGTGGCGGCCAGACAGCTTGACGACTGCGCCTTCGTTGACGGCCAACTTGGGACCGAAATCGATCGTCCTGAGTTTTTCGAGTTTATCAGCATAGTCATGGAGCGTGTCATCGAGCGCTTCGGCGAAGTCGCTTGCGACCTCGGCCTGAGCTAGTTCGTCGTTTTCGATCGGTTCGCTCCGATCGAGCCGAGCGGTGGAGACATAATCCAGATAATTGTCGCGAGCGCTATGCAAGGCTGCAGTTTCCAGCGAAAGCATAGTTTCCCGAATATGGTCTTTATTCCAATCCATAAATCACCTCGTTATGTTTCGATAATACAAATATCCGGTAGACTGGTCCGCGACCTCTTCGGGAGGGGACCACAGGGGCTCGCTGATCCTGCTATTCATCGCTGATGACGTCCTCTCCCTGATAAGGAATTCTAATCAGCCGTGAATCTCGGATGATGCTTGTGACGAGCCAGACATATGACCGCTCGGCGGTATCGAAGCCGAGAATGCTGAAGGCTCCGCCGAAGGGGCATGCTGGGAAGTCTGGAAAGCCCTGCCGCACAACGTAACGCTCGGGATCGCGGTCAAACTCGCTCTTGTAGACTTTGCGCAGTCCGTGCTTGCTCGGCACATCCTGGTCACCTGCGGGACTGTTTCCCGATGCGCTACGAGGCGCTCAGAGAGGTCGCGGTGACACATTTCGTCGAATACGTCGAACGCGTCGATCAACAGGCCCTTGTGCCCTGTCGCTGGATCGGTGATCGCGTAGATGTTGGAGGCGTCTTCTGCGTCACTCCCGCTTTCGAGGCGTAACGCCGCGTCGATGCGAAGGGCGCAAGGGTCCAGTGTTGATCCGAGATCGAGATCGACGAGATTGCCGTCTTTGACGCGGTACTCGCGGTTGTAGCCCTTGGCGACGAAGGACTGCACTGTTTCTAGAACGTCGGTCACTTGGGATGTCACGGCTGCACCTATGCTTGGTGTCGTATTGAGCCCGCCCCGGCGTCGGGCGCGCTGTGACCGGTCGGATGACGGCGAGTTTTGCGAGACGCGGTATTCACAGCCACTTGGCCATCTTGAAGCGCACAAACAGGAAAAGGCAGGATATCGCCATCACCCCGAGTACGACGAAGTATCCGTAGGCCGTGTCCAGTTCCGGCATATGCTTGAAGTTCATGCCGTATATTCCAGCGATCGCCGTCGGGACTGCGAGTATTGCCGCCCAAGCGGCAAGCTGACGGGTGATCACCCCGATCCTTTGTGCTTCCAAAAGGCTGCTGGCCTCAAAGACTGTAGACAGGACCTGAAGGAGGCCGTCGACCATTGACTGCACCCGATCGACGTGATCCGCGACATCGTTAAAGTACGGCCTCACTTCGGCGCTGATGCAGGGGAAATGCCCGCGGACGAGTTTTCTGACCAGTTCGGCCATAGCGCCGAGCGTGCGTTGGAAGCGCGTGAGTTCGGCCCTCAGCCCGAAGATGCGGGCGACTTCTGCCCGTCCGAGAAAATCGTCTAACGACCGTTTCTCCATCGCGAGGACGTCATCCTCGATCATTTCGAAGATGGGCAGATACTGGTCGACGATACGGTGCAAGATCGCGTGCAGCACGTAGTCGACACCCTTTCCGAAGAGCGCCGGCGAAGCCTCGAGTTGCTCCCGAAGTTTGCCTAGCGCTCCGGCGTTGCCGTGCCGCACGCTGATGAGATGATTGTGACCGGTGAAGATCGCCATCTTGCCGTAGCTGATCCGGTCGCCGACCAGTTCGGCAGTCTGCGCGACGATGTATAGCTCGCCGTTGTAGACGTCGAGCCTGGGCGGGCACAGCGGGTGCATCGCGTTATCGATTGCCAACGGATGGAGGTGATACGTCGCCTGAAGCGCGTGAAGTTCGTCGGCGGTGGGATCCAGAAGAGCGATCCAGCAGAAACCCGAGCGACCCTTGTCGAGTTGGACGCGCTCGTCGATCGCGATTTCCCGGATTCGCTTGCCTTCGTTGTAATAGTAGGCGGCGATGACGCTCATGCCGACCTCGCAGGGATTTGCAGGCCACGCTGCACTGCCGGTCGAGCCAAGCCACGGCCGAGCCATTTCTGGATGTTCGAATAGTCGCTGAGGCTAAGGATGTCGCCAGCAGCGTAGAGTTCAACCAGCGCATTCACCCAGCCGAGCGTCGCGATGTCCGCAATCGAATAGTCGTCGACGAGCCAATCACGGCCTTCCAGTTGGCGATCCAGGATGCCGAGGAGACGCTTGGATTCATCGACAAAGCGCTGCCGAGGCCGTTTGTCCTCATAGTCCTTACCGCCCCACCGCAGGAAAAAGCCAAGCTGACCGAAGATCGGCCCGATGGCCGACACCTGGAAGAATACCCAGGCCAAGGTTTCGTAACGTTGGGCGGGTGAACTCGGAATGAACTGGCCCGTCTTGTCGGCCAGGTAGATAAGGATCGCACCGGATTCCCAAACGGCAATGGGGTTGCCGTCCGGGCCCGCCGGATCGATGATCGCCGGTATGCGGCCGTTCGGGTTTAACGAGACGAACGCTGGGTCCTTCGACTCGTTGTTCGAGATGTCGATCAGGTGGGGCTCGTACGCTAGGCCAGTCTCCTCCAGCATGATCGAGGCTTTGACGCCATTGGGCGTTGGCGCGGCGTACAATTGCAGGCGGTCGGTATGAGAGGCCGGCCAGCGCTGCGTGACCGGAAATGATGAGAGGTCTGGCATAATTCTGCGATCCTGTTGCTACGACGGCGGCTGACTCAAATGACCACCTCATCAATGCGGGGTCCGATGACCGCGTCGTTTGACGACACGGTCAAGAAGAGTGCGAACCCGAGCGGCGCAGCGGCAACGTCAGTGAAGACTATTCCGCTGCGGTGTCGGCCGCAGGCTGCACATCGCCAGCCTTTTGGCGCTGTGGAAGCACCCAGCCGGGACGGGGGAAGTGACAGGTATAGCCGCCGGGCCGCTTCTCCAGATAGTCTTGATGTTCCGGTTCGGCCTCCCAGAAATCGCCGACCGGCTCGACCTCGGTGACGACCTTGCCATCCCACAGCCCCGAGGCATCCACATCGGCGATCGTATCCTCGGCGACGCGCTTCTGCTCCTCGTCGACATAATAGATGCCCGACCGGTAGGAGAGCCCACGATCATTGCCCTGGCGGTTCAGCGTCGTCGGATCGTGGATCTGGAAGAAGAATTCCAGGATGTGCCGGTAGCTCGTCACTGTCGGGTCGAAGACAATCTCGATCCCCTCGGCATGCGTGCCGTGATTACGATACGTGGCGTTCGGAATATCGCCGCCCGTGTAACCCACACGGGTCGAGATGATGCCGGGCCGCTTGCGGATCAGATCCTGCATGCCCCAGAAACATCCGCCTGCGAGAACAGCGCGCTGATGCATGTTAAGCCTCCTCTACCTGATCGAGATATTCACCGTATCCCTCGGACTCCATCTCGTCGCGCGGGATGAAGCGAAGGGACGCTGAGTTGATGCAGTAGCGCAGACCGCCGCGGTCGGAAGGACCGTCCGGGAACACGTGGCCCAGATGGCTGTCGGCGTGTACCGACCTGACCTCCGTCCGGACCATGCCGTGTGCGCTGTCCCGCACCTCGTTCACGTTTGCCGGAACGATCGGCTTGGTGAAGCTGGGCCAGCCAGTACCCGAATCGAACTTGTCCGTTGAAGCGAAGAGCGGCTCTCCCGACACTATGTCGACGTAGATGCCAGGCTCCTTGTTGTCGTTGTGCTCGCCCGTGAAGGGCCTTTCGGTCCCCGACTCCTGGGTAATACGGCGTTGCTCGGGGGTCAGGCGGTCAACTGCTGTCTGTGACTTTTCAAACTTCATGATAGTCTCCAATACTTATCTAGAGGTCCAGACACACTGCCGTTCATTTTGCCAGTCATTGGCGTCGACTATCGCAGTGTGCCTTAGATTTTACCAATACGCCGTGCGTATAGTTTCCATAGCGCCGAAGCTCTTCACGTCGTGATTCAGTTCCACTCGTAACGGGCTGCCAGCTGCGCGATATTCCGTATCTCGACCGTTGCCGTGGAGCCGGATACCGTCGCGATCACGACTTCGCGCTCCAAGTCAAATCCGTCGATCGGCCGAGTGACGAGGCCTTGCACGGTGGCCGATCGTTCCGGAAGAATGCATATGGCGTGGCCGTCAGCGACGACCCGTTGCACCCAGTCCTCGCGATCTGATCGAAAGCGAGGTTGCATGAGCAAGTCCCGTCGCGCGAAGTGATCGAGGATCCGATCGCGAAACTCGCATTTCAGGCGATCGACGAAAGGAAACTCGAGCAGGTCTTCGCCGCGCACGATCTCGTTGGCAGCCAAGGGATGGTTTGCAGAACAGCCGAGCACGAAGCGCTCCCGAAATAGAGGATGCACATCCAGCTTGCGTTCCGGTCGTGTTTCACGCGGCATGATGCATGCGTGGTATTTTCCTGAAAGCACCTCCGATGTGTCCTCGTTCGACTGGAGCGAGTGCAGCTTGATTTCGATGGATGGCATCTCCGCCAATGCGCTCTCGAAGAACGCCGTAAATTCCTTTGGTCCGACGGTGGGCGCGACGGCGACATCCAGCACGCGGTGCCCCCCCATCGCCCAGTGCTCCGAGTGATTGCGTACGCTCTTCATCGCGACCACCATGCGCCGGAATTCTGCCTCGACGTCATGGCCAAGGCCAGTCAGGCGGCTGTTCTTCCCGTCGCGATAGATCAGCGGCCCGCCAAGCTCATCTTCCAAGCGGCGGATCGCGCGGGTCAGACTTGGCTGTGACACACCGCTCAAGCGAGCAGCTGCTGTGAAATTCAGCGTCTCGGCCAAGTTGATGAAATAGCTGACTTGATTGAGTTCCATAGTCCTTTGGCCCATGCGCCTGACTGATGCCTCTTCCGTGAGCCCGCCTTCGGAAAGCAGGCCACAGAAATATGCTTGGCGCATATAATCATGATCTAGGGGCTTGTCTATATGCGCCAGACATATAAATGATACTCTGAGATGACGCCTACTGGTTGGCGGTGCGCTCTGCTCAGCTCCGTCGAAGGTTCTGAGAGCGCAACCGCCAAGCCGCGAGCTGGAGGTTTGATGGACATGGCAGAAACAACATTCACGTTTGCGAGTGGAGCTGGCTCTCAGCTTTCCGGGCACCTCGAACCGCCAGAGGGAACGCCGCGGGGCTGGGCGATCTTCGCCCACTGCTTCACGTGCGGGAAAGACAGTCGCGCCGCCGTTTACATCTCGCGCGCGCTGTCGCGTGCGGGCATCGGGGTCTTGAGGTTCGATTTCGCCGGAACCGGGATCAGCGGTGGGTCGGGGGAACCTGTGAGTTTCGCGTCGGACGTCGAGGACCTTAGGGCTGCCGCAAAGGCGATGGCGGCGGCGGGTATGTCACCCTCCCTCCTTGTCGGGCACAGCCTGGGTGGCACCGCTGCGATCGTAGCCGCGGCCGAGTTGCCTGACGTTGCGGCGGTGGCGACGATTGGTGCGCCGGCCGACCTTCAGCATATCTTGCGGCTCTTCGGACCGAATGATCTGGACACCATCGCGAGCGAGGGCGAGGCCTCGGTGGAGATCGCCGGTAGGCCCTTCCTCATTCGCCGAGGGTTCCTTGAGGCGGTTGAGGGGATCGACGTCGAGAAGGCCATTGCCTCCCTGCGACGGCCGGTGCTGGTCATGCACTCTCCGCTGGATCAGGTGGTCGGCATCGACCACGCGTCGCGCATCTTCGTCGCGTCCAGGCACCCTAAAAGCTTCATCTCGCTCGACAACGCGGATCACCTTCTCACCGACGTCGCGGACGCGAACTACGCTGCGGCCATGGTGGCGGTTTGGGCGAGCCGCTTTCTCCCACCACTCACGGCGGATCTTCCGCAGGTCGAGGTTGCGGAGGGCGTCGTCGCCACCGAAACTCTTGCAGGGACGTTCCAGCTCAAGGTCCGCAGCGGCGAGCACACTCTGTTCGCCGACGAGCCAGCATCGGTCGGTGGCCTCGGGACCGGACTATCTCCCTACGAGCTCGTATCTGCCGGCCTCGCAGCCTGCACGGTGATGACGATGCGTCTCTATGCGAACCGCAAGGGCTTTCCGCTCGAACGGGCGAGCACGACCGTGCAGCACGAGAAGGTGCCGGACATGATGCCACCCGACCGGTTCACCCGCACCATTGTCCTCGATGGGCCGCTGAGTGATGATCAGCGCGCTCGGATCCTCGCGATCGCTGATCGGTGTCCCGTCGATCTGAGTCTCATCCGGGGTTCGGACGTGCAGACCGAGCTCTTGAGCACCAGTCAGGCTGCGGATCCCGCGAGGCTGGCTTGACCGTGGCGCACACGGAGGAGGGCGAATGGACTGTGAGCCAATCGCCTACCGGCAAAGGGGCGCCCGCGACAGAGCGAGCAATTCTCGCAGGCGGCTGCTTCTGGGGCATGGAGGATTTGCTGCGCCGAGCCAGGGGAGTCATTTCGACGCGGGTCGGTTACATAGGCGGTGAAATGCGTGATCCGACCTATGCGAGACATTACGGCCATGCGGAAGCGGTGGAAGTGACTTTCGACCCTTCCGTTCTCAGCTATCGCTCTCTCCTGGAACTCTTCTTCCAGGTCCACGACCCCACGACCTACGAGCAACAGGGCAGCGATGTCGGTCCGAGCTATCGATCGGCAATTTTCTATACCACCGAGGTGCAGAAGGAAGTCGCCCTGGCGACTTGGCGAGGCCAGACGCTCGGGGCGCTTTTCCTCCGGCACGCCGGTCGCGGTCGGGTGGATCGAGACCGCGGACTCGTAGTCGACCCACAGCACGCGGCCGGCATCGATGGACGGACCGTAGCCGCCGACGAAGCGGCCCGCCGGGGTGGTGCGGTCGCGGCCGGGGATCTCGCGCAGGGCGAGGCCCGCGATGCCGGGGGCGGTGTGGTCGCCCACGGCGGAGCCGAACAGGCCGGGCGCGGCGCCGCGCAGGCGACCATCGCCGCCGAACACGAGGATCTGGGCGGCGGCCTTGTCCATGATCGCGAAGGGATAGCCCTGGCTGTCGCCGGAGGCGACGACCCAGCCGGCCAGTTCGATCACCGTGTCGGAGACGTCCTGGCCGCGGGGCAGTTCGTCCAGTGACGTCACCGGCGGGGTGCCGTCGTCGCGCGCGCTGGCGGGGGCGCCCACGCTGGCCAGCGCCAGCGCCAGGGCCAGCGCAACCGCGCGCCGGCCCGGGTGGGAGAGGGAGTGGGGGAAAGTACGGATGGGAAGCTCCTCGGGGGCGGAACACCATCCAACGCGGGGATCCGCGCCGCGCAGGCGACGGATCCCCGCGCCGGTCGGTCAAGCGGAGTGCGTGCTCACCCGCGCGGCACGCGGCGCGGCGACGACTCCAGCCGCTGCACGCGGCCTTCGATCTGGTCGAGGCGCTGGTTGGCGCGCTGGGCGCCCTGATTGGCGGATTCGGCGCTCTGGGCCGCCCCCTGCACCTGGGTGTCGAGGCGGTCGAGGCGGGAGTCGCCGCGGCAATGTCTGACGCGAAGATCAGAACGCACCGATACGAACGTGCGAACACAGGCGCAACACTGAGCAGCCGTCCCCGCACCGGAGCGCTGCGTGCCGCGCCTCGCCACATCCCGGCGGCAAGCCGCGGGATGCGCGCCACTGCCGTCCGCCCACACCGGTTCGCGGTACGCGCGCCACGCGCCCGAGCGCACGCTGCTGTACGCGTTGGTAGAGGCGCACTACCCGGACTTCATTGTACGGATCGAAGCGGAGGGCCGCTCGCTGCCCGGATATGTCCGCGAGGCGTTCGATGCCTACCTGCGTTGCGGCGTGCTCGAGCACGGCTTCCTGCGCGTGGTGTGCGAGCACTGCCGTGCAGAGAGGCTGGTGGCCTTCTCCTGCAAGAAGCGCGGGTTCTGCCCGAGTTGCGGCGCGCGACGCATGGCCGAGAGTGCGCGGCACCTGGTCGAGGAGGTGTTCGGCCCGCGGCCTGTGCGGCAATGGGTGCTGAGCTTTCCGTACCCCTTGCGCTTCCTGTTCGCCAGCAAGCCGGAGGCCATCAGCCCGGTGCTGGGCATCGTGCATCGTGTGATCGCCGGCTGGTTAGCCGATCAAGTCGGCGTCGACCACGCCAGCGCGCAATGCGGCGCGGTGACCCTGATCCAGCGCTTCGGCAGCGCGCTGAACCTGAATGTTCACTTCCACATGCTGTGGCTCGACGGCGTGTACGACGCGAACGTCGAGCCGCCGCAGCGCAAGCCGCGCCTGCGCCGCGCCCGTGCCCCCACCTCTGCGCAACTGACGCAGCTCGCCAACACCATCGCGCATCGCGTGTGCCGGCACCTGTCGCGCCGCGGCTGGCTCGAAGGCGAAGACGAATCCGTGTTCCTGTCCGACAGCGCGGGTAGCGACGACGGCATGGATGGGCTGCGGATGAGTTCGATG
>NZ_JBRREK010000092.1:0-10051 GCF_056760235.1 Stenotrophomonas sp. STEN018 | reverse complement strand
CCGTCGCCCCCCCCCGCCGCCCGGCGGGCGCCTTGCCCCCCCCCCCCACCCCCCCCCCCCCCCCCCCCCCCCCCCCCCCCCCCCCCCCCCCCCCCCCCCCCCCCCCCCACTACAGGGGCATGCCAGCGCTTGCCCCATTCCCGGCTTATTCAGAGCCACGCTACTAATTTCAGGCACTTGCGCTATCTTTCTATGCATCGACCTACGGAGTTACCCATGCGCCGCCTGCCGTGCCTTGTTCTGCTGTTGTCCGCGAGCCTGTTGTCCGCCACTGCCGTCGCCGGTCCGCAGGAAGATCAGCGTGCCCGCAATGCGGTGCGGGTGCTCGGTGAAATCCAGGACATCCCCGAGCAGTCCATTCCTGACAAGCTGCTGGACGAAGGCCGCGCCGTCGTCGTGCTGCCGGACACCATCAAGGCAGGTCTGGTGCTGGGTGGACGCCGCGGCCACGGTCTGATGTCGGTGAAAATGGCCGATGGCAGCTGGTCCAACCCGGTATTCATCAAGCTTACTGGCGGCAGCATCGGCTTCCAGGCAGGTGTGCAGTCTTCGGATGTGATCCTGGTGTTCCGCAACGACCGCAGCCTGGACAACATCGTCAACGGCAAGTTCACCCTCGGCGCCGATGCTGGCGTTGCCGCCGGCCCGGTTGGCCGCAATGCCGCGGCCGCCACCGATGGTCAGCTCAAGGCTGAAATCTGGTCGTGGTCGCGCGCGCGCGGCCTGTTTGCAGGTGTCGCACTGGATGGTGCGGTGCTGCAGATCGACGATGCCGCCAACCTTGAGGCCTACGGCCAGAACACCACCCCGCGGATGATTCTGGAAGGCCGCCTGAATACAGCGCCGTCGTCCGACGTCGTGGCGTTCCGTGACCGTCTGGAAGAGTCCACCTATGCCGCGCGTGAAAAGCGTGGCACCCAGGGTAGCGCCGCACCGGTGGCGGCAAGCGCGCCGCGCAGCAATGCGGTCAGCGTGCAGGCGCCGGCAGCCAATACCGCTGGTGCCGATACCGCGACCACCGCGCCGTTGCAGCACGCCAGCGCTGAACCGGCACCGCAGCAGGGCTTCCAGCCGGTCTCCGAAGGCGAGATCCGCACCGAAAGCCTGGACGGCGGCAACTGACCTTTGGCATAGCGATCAGTTAAGACCTTGTGCGCTATGCTCGACAACCTCCACACAGATAACGCGAGCAGATCATGGGCAGTTTCAGCATCTGGCACTGGTTGGTCGTGCTGGTCATCGTGCTGCTGGTGTTTGGCACCAAGCGGTTGACGAGCGGCGCCAAGGATCTGGGCAGTGCGGTCAAAGAGTTCAAGAAGGGCATGCGTGACGAGGACAAGCCGGCTGCACAGCTGAGCGACGAATCGCGTGATGCCGACAAGAGCGGCGAGAAGCAGGCCGAGCACGACCGCGACGCGCGCTGATCCTGAGCGCCCGACGTGTTTGATATCGGCTTCAGCGAACTGCTGCTGATCGCAGTGGTGGCCTTGGTGGTCCTCGGCCCGGAACGTCTGCCCAAGGCAGCGCGTTTTGCCGGGCTGTGGGTACGCCGTGCCCGCAACCAGTGGGATTCGGTCAAGCAGGAGCTGGAGCGTGAGCTGCACGCCGAGGAGCTCAAGCGCAATCTGCAGGATGTACGCCAATCGCTGCAGCAGGCCGAGACCGGGCTGCGCGACCAGGCCGAGCAGGTGCGCAGCGAGACCGACGCCTTCAAACGCGAAGTGGAACTGCCGGAATCGGCCGCCGAGCGGGTAATCGAGCCACGCACCATTGAGCCACGCCCGGTGGCTGCTGCTGGGGACTCGCCCGCAGCTGCTGAGCAAGCCCCGCAGGAAGCGGCCGCTGCGCCAGTCAGTCACGCTGCCATTGATCCCGAGCTCAACCACAGCATCCCCTTGGGAGATGTGCCGGCAAGCGCCGAGCAAGCCCCGCCAAGCCAGGAGCGGGCGCCATGAGTGCAGCGGATCTCAACGAAAGCAGCTTGATCGAACACCTGATCGAGCTGCGCTCGCGGGTGGTGCGCGCGCTGCTGGGTCTGGGCGTGGTGCTGCTGGCGCTGATGCCGTTCTCGCGCACCTTGTATACCCATCTGGCCACGCCGCTGATATCGCAGCTGCCGGCCGGGCAATCGATGATTGCCACCAATCCAGCCGGTGCGTTCTTCGCGCCGCTGAAGCTGACCTTCTTCACCGCCCTGTTCGTGGCGGTGCCGTGGCTGCTGTACCAGGCCTGGGCATTTGTGGCGCCAGCCCTGTATGCACGTGAAAAGCGCCTTGCGCTGCCATTGCTGGGTTCGGCGGTTGCGCTGTTCTATATCGGCTGTGCCTTTGCCTACTTCCTGGTGCTGCCGGCGGTGTTCCATTTCCTGACCACCTTCCGCCCGGAGGTGATCGCCATCACCCCGGATGCCAACGCCTATCTGGATTTCGTGCTGGCCATTTTCTTTGCCTTCGGTGCCAGCTTCGAGCTGCCGGTGGCGATGGTGATCCTGGTTCTGCTGGGTTGGGTGAGCCCGCAGCAGCTGCGTGAAGGCCGCGGTTACGCGATTGTCGGTATCTTTGTGCTGGCGGCGGTGCTGACTCCGCCGGACGTGGTCTCCCAGCTGATGCTGGCGATACCCATGTGTTTCCTTTACGAACTGGGCATACATGCCTCGCGTTGGCTGCAGCCGCGCGACCAAGGCAAGACCGCGAAGTCCTGATTCAACCGCAGCAGGCGGTCGTCGGCAATCTGCGCTATTTTCACTGAAAAGAGGCCGCGCGGATTGGCAGGCGTGGTGGCACCCAGGGGGACACCTGCATGACGCAAAAGAAAGAGAGCTGGATCAACAACGTGTCGCTGTTGAACAAGATGCTGGCGGCATTTGGTTTGTTTTTCCTGTGCTTCCTGGCCACCAGCGTGGTCAGTTACCGGACCTCGGGGCAGGACGACGCTGCGCGCAAGCGTGAGGCGGTGCAGCTGGAGGTCATCAACCAGATCGAAGACGCCATCCAGGCGGTGCGGCTGCAGCAGATAGCCATCCGCAGTTATCTGCTGGGTGATGGCGAGCGGCAGATGGAGGCGCTCAGCCAACTGCGTGAGCGTCGCGACACAGCCATGGAGGCGGCTGTGGTTGCTGCCGGTAACGGTGACGTGGCCGAACGCCTGCGGCGCACCCAGCAGCAGGCCCGCACCTGGGACAGCGAGGTCATGGCGGTGCTGCGCCCGGCCGGTGACGCAGCGCCCAGAAGCCAGCTTGAGCTGCTGCATGCAGTCAGCAATGGCGGTCAGGGCAATGCCCTGGCTGAAACACTGGATGGCATCTACAACTCCGAAGTCAGCCTGATGCTGAACGACCGGGCGCAGATGAGTGACTGGATCGCCAAGGCGCACGAGGTCTCGCTGGTCCTGCTGGTGGTTGGCTTGGTGATCGTCATCGTTACGCTGTGGCTGATCTCCCGGGTGATCGTCACCCCCATCAACCGCCTCACTGAAGAGATGACGCGGCTGGCCAGTGACGATCTGGAAATCGAGATCGATGGCCTTGGTCGTGGTGACGAGATCGGTGAAATGGCCCGCGCGATGGAGGTGTTCCGGCGCAATTCGGTGGCCTCGCGTGACGCCAACTGGGTCAAGCTCAGTGTCGGCGAAGTTGGTGCCGAGCTGCAGACCGCGCAGACTCCAGGCGAGTACGCGCAGGTATTGGTGTCACAGATCGCGCCGCGTATCGATGCGCCGATCGGTGTGTTCTTCGCTTGGGATGAGCGGGAGCAGCAACTGCGCCTGCAGGGCAGCTACGGCTTCCAGCGGCGCAGGCATCTCGGCCTGCACTATGGGCTTGGCGATGGCCTGATCGGGCAGGCGGCACTGGAGCGCAAGCGGATCAGCGTGCAGCAGGTACCGGATGATTTCTTCGGCGTGCATTCGGCGCTGGGTGAAGCGCAGCCGCGCCATCTGGTGGCGGTGCCGTTGTTGCTGAAGGATCGCCTGTTGGGCGTGTTCGAATTCGGCACCTTCGGTCATTTCAACGCCACCCAGGAAGCCTTCATCGACTCGGTGCTGCCGACCGTGGCGCTGGGCCTGGACAACATCTGCCGCGCCGACGAGACCCAGCTGCTGCTGGACCATACCCGCGCCCAGGCCGAAGAGCTGCAGGTGTCGCAGCTGGCCCTGCAGGCGCAGGAAGAAGAACTGCGCGCCACCAACGAAGAGTTGCAGGGCAAGACCGTGGAGCTGGAAGAGCAGGCCCAGCGCCTGTCCGCGTCCGAAGAAGAACTGCGCGTGCAGGCCGAGGAACTGCAGGCCTCCAACGAGGAGCTGCGGCAGAAGACCGAGGTGCTCAACGAGCAGAAGGACGTGCTGCAGGTATTGCAGCGCGAAACCGAATTCAAGGCGCAGGAGCTGGCGCGTGCCAGCCAGTACAAGACCGACTTCCTGGCCAATATGTCGCACGAGCTGCGCACCCCGCTCAACAGTCTGCTGATCCTGTCCAAGGAGCTGGCCGAGAACGAGAGCGGGCATCTGGACGTGGAAGAAGTGGAGGCCGCCGCGGTCATCCACGACTCCGGCTCCAACCTGCTGCGCTTGATCAACGACATCCTCGATCTGTCCAAGATCGAGGCCGGCAAGATGGACGTGCACCGCGAAGAAGTGAAGATCGACGCCATCACCCGCGAGGTGACACGCCACTTCCGCCATATGGCGATGGAAAACCGGCTGGAGTTCGCCATCGAGGTGGACCCGTCGATGCCGGACGCACTGGTCACCGATCGTTCCAAGCTGCAGCAGGTGCTCAACAACCTGCTCGGCAATGCCTTCAAGTTCACCCGCGAAGGCTCGGTGACCCTGCATCTGGCGATGGCCAACAGCGCCATGCTGACCCGCATCGGCGCGCTTGCCGACGACCAGCACGTGGCCTTGACGGTGCGCGATACCGGCATTGGTATTCCTGAAGAACGCCTGGACTCGATCTTCGAAGCCTTCGAGCAGGTCGATTCCAGCACCAGTCGTCATTACGGCGGCAGCGGCTTGGGCCTGGCCATTGCACGGCGTTTGGCGCAGTTGCTGGGCGGCCAGCTGGTCGTCGATAGCGAGCAGGGCAAGGGCAGCAGTTTCAGTCTGGTACTGCCGCTGCTGTCGGCCGGCATCAACAGCGCCGTGGCCGCCAGGCAAGCGGCCATCGAGCTGCAGCCCGCGCCCACGTCGGGCCCGGCGCGTGTCGCCACTGCGCAGTTGATCGACTGGATTCCCGATGATCGCCACGCCATCGCCGCCGGCGAGACGGTGATCCTGACGGTGGAAGATGATCCGGCGTTCGCCCGCATCCTGGTCGATCTGATCCGCCGCAAGGGCCACCGCGCGCTTGCAGCTGCCGATGGCGAAAGCGGGCTGGAGCTGGCGCGGCGCTATCGCCCCACTGGCATCCTGCTGGATGTGATGTTGCCGGGCATGGATGGTTGGTCGGTGCTGCAGCACCTCAAGCACGATCCGGTCACCGTCGGCATTCCGGTGCATTTCATCTCGGCCGTGGACGAAGCGGCCAAGGGCGTGGCCCTGGGCGCGATCGGCTACCTGACCAAGCCGGTGGATAGGAAGGCACTGGTTGCCGCCTTCGACCATCTGCTGGATGTGGCCGGCAAGATCGTGCGCAAGCTGTTGCTGGTCGACGACGATCCGGATTCGCGGCTGGCGCTGACCCACCTGTTGCAGGCCGACAATGTCGAGATCGATCAGGTCGCTTCGGGTGAGGAGGCGTTGGAGCGCATCGCCACCCATAGCTACGACTGCATCGTGCTGGATCTCAACCTGGGTGGCATCTCCGGTATCGAGTTCCTGGAAAAGGCAGCGACGCTGGTTGCAGTACCGCCGGTGGTCATCTATTCCGGCCAGGACCTGAGCCGCGAAGACAGCCTCAAGCTGCGCCAGTACACCGACAGCATCGTGATCAAGGGCCAGCGTTCGCCCGAGCGCCTGCTCGATGAAGTGAGCCTGTTCCTGCACAGCATCGGCTCACGTGGGGCCAATGCCACACCGTCCGATGACAATAACCTGGGCGGTCGGCAGGTGCTGCTGGTCGATGACGACATGCGCAATCTGTTTGCCCTGTCCAAGTCGCTGCGCGCGCGCGGGGTGAACGTGTCGATGGCCCAGGATGGCTACAAGGCGCTGCAGCAGCTGCAGGAAAACCCGTCCATCGAACTGGTGTTGATGGACATCATGATGCCGGGCATGGACGGCTACGAGACCACCCGCGAGATCCGCAAACTACCCCAGTGGGGCAACCTGCCGATCATCGCCGTCACCGCCAAAGCGATGCACGGTGATCGCGACAAGTGCCTGGATGCCGGCGCCAATGATTATCTGACCAAGCCGGTGGATATGGACAAGCTGCTGTCGATGATGCGCGTATGGCTTCAAAAGTAGGCCCGGTCGCTCCGCAGGCGTTGCGTGATGACATCGACGACATCGAAGTAGATGCCTTCATCGCCGCGATGTCGCGGCGGCATGGCTATGACTTCACCGGCTATGCGCCGTCCTCGTTGAAGCGGCGGGTGCTGGCGTTGGCGCATGGGCTGAGCCTGCCCAGCGTCAGCGAGCTGACCGCACGCGTGCTGCGTGATGACGAGATGGTGCCGCAGGTGATTGCCAAGCTGTCGGTGCCGGTATCGGAGATGTTTCGCAACCCGGCGGTATTCCGCAAGCTGCGCGACGAAGTGTTCCCGGTGCTGGCCTCGTACCCGCAGATCAATATCTGGCAGGCCGGTTGCGCGCATGGGCAGGAGGTCTATTCGCTGGCCATCCTGCTCAAGGAAGCCGGGCTGTACGACCGCTGCCAGATCTATGCCACCGACTTCAGCGATGAAGCCCTGGCCAAGGCGCAGGAAGGCATTTTCCCGATCCGCGATGCGCGCTTGTATTCGGAGAACTACCTTGCCGCTGGCGGCCGTCACACGCTGTCCGACTACTACCACGCCCGCTACGACTTCATGAAGCTGGACGAGCGGCTCAAGGAACGCGTCACCTTCGCCAACCACAACCTGGTCTGCGACGGCGTGTTTACCGAGGCGCAGCTGATTCTGTGCCGCAATGTGCTGATCTATTTCTCCGACACGCTGCAGGACCGGGTGCTGGGCCTGTTCCGCAACAGCCTCAGCCGTGGCGGCTTCCTCTGCCTGGGCAACCGCGAGTCGATCCGTTTCGCCCCCAGTGCGCGCGACTTCGTGCCGCTGGATGCCGAGCTGCGGCTGTACCGCAACGCTGGTGGCTTACTGTGAAAACCGCATCCGGGCAGCCTCCACAAGCCGTTGTGGTGGGATGCTCGGCGGGCGGGCTTGCCGCCCTGCACCTGTTGCTGGGTGGTCTGTCGGGGCCGCTGCCGGTGCCGATGGTGGTGGTCTGCCACAGTGGTTCGGAGGATATGCGGGTGTTCTGCGAGCTGCTGGCCAGCCGCAGCGGGCTGCCGGTGGAGGAGGCCGAGGAGCGCCAGCGGCCCGAGCCGGGACGGGTCTATGTGGCCCCGTCCGGCTACCACCTGCTGATCGAGCGCGATGGCCGTTTTGCCCTGAGCATCGACCCGCGGGTGGCATTTTCACGTCCCTCTATCGATGTTCTGTTTGAATCTGCGGCCGAGGTCTGGCGCGAGCAGTTGTTGGCGGTGTTGATGACCGGGGCAAATTCCGATGGCGCCGAAGGGTGTGCGCGGATACGACGCTCCGGTGGCACACTGATCGTTCAGGACCCGGAAACGGCGCAGGTGGCTATGATGCCTGCCGCCGCACTGGAGCTGGCTGGTGCCGATTACTGCCTGCCGCTCCCCGAAATTCCCTTTTTGCTGGAAGCACTATGTTCGTGACCAAGCCGGTGGCAGTGCAGCGCCCCAAGATCCTGGCCGTAGATGACAACCCCGCCAACCTGCTGGTGATCCGTCGGGTACTGGCCAAGTTGGACGTGGAAGTGGTCGAGGCGGCCTGCGGCAACGATGCGCTGAAGGCCACCCTGGACGATGAGTTCGCGCTGGTGCTGCTGGACGTCTACATGCCGGACATCAACGGCTTTGAAGTGGCCGAGATCCTGTCGCAGGAAGAAACCACCCGGCAGACCCCGATCATCTTCGTCACCGCCACCTACGCTGACGATGTGCACCGGCTCAAGGGCTATGGCTTCGGCGCGGTGGACTACATGGCCAAGCCGCTGGAAGCCACCATCCTGCTGTCCAAGGTGCAGGTGTTCCTGGAGCTGTACCGGCACCGGGTGGCGCTGCGCGATGCATTGAGCGAGCTCTCCGAGCGTAACCGCCAGCTGGAAATCGAAGTCGAGCAGCGCAAGCAGATGGAGCAGGAAATGCGTCATCTGGCCATGCACGACATGCTCACCGGGCTACCCAACCGTGCCTTGTTCATGGACCGGCTGGAAAGCGCCCATCACCGCGCACAGCGCCACGGCGGCATGTTCGCCTTGGTCTATGTGGACGTTGACCGCTTCAAGACGGTCAACGACACCTGGGGTCATGGTGCCGGCGATGCGGTGCTGATTGAGCTGTCCGCGCGGCTGCGCAACGCCCTGCGCGAGAACGACACCGTGGCCCGTTTGGGCGGCGATGAGTTCGCCTTGGTGCTGGAAGAGCTTGATGACATCAACGACGCCCATCGTCTGATGGAGCGGGTGACGCAGTCGCTGCAGGCACCGATGCACTACCTGCGTGATGGCGAAGAACTCACCCTGGTCATCGCCGCCAGCATTGGCGTGGCCGCCTACCCTGCGGACGGTGCCGAGGTTGATGCCTTGCTGCATGCTGCCGACCAGGCCATGTACCTGATCAAGCGCAGCCGCGACACGGTCTGAAATAAAAAGGCCGCGCATCTCTGCGCGGCCTTGCTGCAAGCAGCGTGACAGCCTGGATCAGGCTTCGAACACGTGACCGCTGCTTACCGGTGGCGTGGTCGGGCCGGTCGCATCGGCCGGAGCCAGCATCTGCTTCCATGCCGCATACACCGCGCCGGCAAAGACCGGCATCAGTATCGCCATCAGCAGCAACTGCGCGATGGCCATGGCGGCCACCTGGCCGGCGATCAGGCCGATGAACAGCGCCACGATGATCACCGCGAAATAGATCACGAAGATGGCGATGAAGGCCAGCACGAAGAACACCAGCATCGCCGGCAGGTTGTGGATGCTGGCGCGCAGGCTTTCGCGCAGTGCGTGCATGCCACCGGAGCGTTCGAACATCACCTGCGGCGGCATCACGAACAGCGCAAGCGTCAGCGCGACGAAGCTGGCGATCAACAACAGCAGCCACAGCAGGATGCGCCCAGCCGGCAGTGTCGCCACCAATGCCTCGATCTGTGCCGGGTCCGGCTGTGCACCGGATTGGCTGAGCTCATTGAGCTTGACCATCACCACCGACAGCTGTTGCAGGCCATCGGTACCGACCAGCACCAGCAGCAATGTTCCAAGAACCAATGCTGCTACCAATTGCGGCAGCAACGCTACCAACAGATGCGGCGCGCGGCCTTCCTGCACGCCTTGCAGCAGGTGCGAAGGCTTGGCAGTTCGGCCCTGGTCGACCTCGCGGATGGCCCACAACATGCCGCCCATGAACAACGGGCCCGCCAACAGCAGCAGCAGCTGCACCACGGTGCCCAACGCCGGTACCAGCATCGACAGCGACAGCACCAGCGAAGTGCCGACGCCCCACAGGATGCCCAACGAACCCAGCGCCAGCGGCGCGCGCTTGAGCAGGCCAAAACCGGTCAGCAGCCATTCCGCACCGGCGGAGGCCGGTACCTTGCGAATCTCGCTCATTGCAATTCCGAAACGGGGGAGTGCGTGGGCAACACGCCGACGCTGGGCGGATTATCGCCTGAAACCCGGCTCGGGTTTATGAGGACAAAGTAACGGTGGGGCGGGACGCTGTTGCGCCCTCCCTTTCGCGTAGCGAAGGGGAGGGCCGGGGAGGGGTTGCTGTCGGTAGTGGGGGGGGGGCGGGGGGCGGGGGGGTGGGGGGTGGGGGGTGGGGGGGCGGGCGGGGGGGCGGGAGCGGGGGGTTTGGGGGGGGGGGTGGTCGGGGGGCGGG
>NZ_JBRREK010000091.1:0-10126 GCF_056760235.1 Stenotrophomonas sp. STEN018 | reverse complement strand
TGGCCAATGCCTGGCGGGGGTGGGGCTAAAACAGCACCGCTCCCGCCTACCCCCGCCGGGCTCTACCGGTGACCATGCCAGTTCGGGGGGCGAGGGTAGGGCCGAGCCATGCTCGGCAGGGGGCTCTACCAGGAAAGCTCCAGCCGAGCATGGCTCGGCTCTACCGGGTTCATGCAGACGGCCAACTTCGCCGGTAAAGCGTGGCCACGCTGCGATCACCGCAGGGCGTTGCGCACCCGCTCGTTGAAGCCGGCGATCTCGGGCGTGCCCGGATCAATCTGCTGCGCCTGCGCCAGCGCCTGCTGAGCAAATGCGGTATCACCGCCACCCAGACGTTCACTACCCACGGCAATCCAGCGCTGCGCCAGCCGACGCCGCGCTGATGCCAGCGCCGGATCGGTCGGCGCGAGCGCCTGCCAGGCATCCAGACAGGTCCGCGCGGCGCGCAGGCGATTGCCGCGCAGGTTGTCGTCCAGACAGGTGCGCGCAGCCGGAAGTATCCTTGCCGCTGCGCGCTTGACCCTCGGATCCTGCGGTGCCAGCGCCTGTGCCGCCTTGAAGCGATCGTAGGCGCTGCTGCCTGGAGGCAACAGCCATTGCTGGCGCACCTCGGCCTCGTCCAGTTGTTTGAGCAGTATCTTCAGGTGGCGCTCGCGCTCGGCGCCGGTACCCGGTGCCTCCATGGATTGCCGGGCCTGCCGGGCGCGTTGCAGTACCTGTTCGGCGGCGGCTACTTCAGCACTGTCCGGGGCCAGTTCGCGCGCGTGCTGGAGCGCACGGTCAGCCGGTTCAAACTGAAAATCCCCGGCCAGACGCACCGCTTCCTGCACCTGCGCATGGGCGATGCGCTGCAGACCCTGGCGTGCGGCCGGGTCCTCGCCCGCCGCCAGCACCTGCTGGAATGCATCGGCTGCACGCTGCAGGCGGCCGCGCGCCAGATCACGCTCGCCCTGCTGGCGTCGTTGCTCCAACGCAGCATTCATCACTGCCTTGACCGCCGGCAGATTGGCGTGGCCGGCGTCATAACGCTCCACCCGCTGCAGCAAGCCCGCCGCAGCGGCCAGATCACCGCGGTCTGCGGCGCGGGTTGCCTGGGTCAGCAGGTCTGACAGCACTTCATCGCGCCCTTCCAGCGCCTGCATCTTGTCCGGTTGCAGTGCCAACACACGTTGATACAGCGGCAAGGCTGCGTCTGCCGCGTCATCCAAGCGACCCTGCGCCTGCGCGGCCTCGGCCTGCTGCAATAGTTGCTCGATGCCGCCATGCCCACGCACCGCGTGCTGCAGTTTGGCCGTAAGCGGATCAATATCGGCCGATGGTGCCTGCAGTTGCCGCGCCAATGCCAGGCTTGTCGCGGCAGCTTCACGATCCCCTGCCGCCAACTGCCTGCGTGCCTGCGCCAACGCTGCCTGCGCGGTCTGCGCCAGCGCGGTCTGCACGTCACTGCGGTCCGGGTCCAGCGCTGCCGCAGCCTCGAACAACTCACGCGCACCGCGGCCATCAGCGCCGCTCAAGCGCCCTTCGCGCAACGCTTGGCGACCATCATCGAGCAATTGCTGGATCTTGGTCTCCGGCCACAGCCAGTCCGCCAGCGGCTGCCGGAACAGCGCCAATATCAGCGCCAAGGCGGCTACGCCAATGGCAATCGACCGCCAAGCGCGTGGGCTGTTCCAGCCACGCGCCACCCACCAGCGCCCGTACAGCCGTAGCTTGTCGCCGAATGTCTCCAATCCCTGTTGACCGCGCTGACGCCAGTTCTCCATGCGCCAAGCTTACCTATCCCAGCCTTCGCGCATCGTCTACGCCGGGCAAGGCGTCAAGTTTTCCGAGCAGGGTTGACAGCTGGCCGTAGTCGCTTACCTTCAAACGCAGGCGCAATTGGATACGTCCGCTCTCGCGCAGGTTGTCGCTGTTGATTTCCAGCACATAGGCATCTTCCTGCGCGATCAGGTTGGTGATGTCCTTCAACAACCAGCGCCGATCGACCGCGCGCACCATCACATCGACCTCATAGCCAGTGCCGGTACGCCCCCATTCCACCGGCAGCACCCGCTCCGGATGCGCGCCCGACAAGCGCGCCAGCGACGCGCAATCCATGCGGTGCACGGTGACGCCACGGGTGCGGGTCAGGTAACCGGTGATCGGCTCGCCGGCCACCGGCTGGCAGCAACGTGCCAGCTGCACCAGCAGATTGCCCACACCCTGTACGGTGAAATCGGACTTGCCGATGCTGCCGCGGCGTGCGGTCGGCCGTGGCAATGCCGGCGCTGCCGGTTGCGAGGCGGCCTTTTCAGCCTCCAGCAGCGCGCGGCTGACCTGGTTGGGGCCGGTATCGCCAAGCGCCACCTGGATATACAGATCATCAACGCTGTCGGCGTGGAATTTGCGCGCCGCCACCATCAGGTCCGAATGCTGCAGGCCCAATCGCTTCAATTCGCGGTCCAACAACTCGCGACCGGCCTGCACGTTGCGGGCGCGGTCCAGTTTGTGGAACCAATTGCGTACTTTTTCGCGCGAACGCCCACTGGCCAGAAAGCCATTGGATTGAAGCAACCAGTCGCGCTTGGGATCGGCTTCCTTGCCGGTCAGGATCTCGACGCGGTCGCCGCTGCGCAGACGGTAGGTCAGCGGCACGATACGGCCGTTGATCTTGGCCCCGCGGCAGCGATGCCCGACCATGGTGTGTACGTGGTAGGCGAAATCCAGCGGCGTGGCGCCAGCCGGCAGGTCCATCACCTCGCCCTTCGGGCTCAGCGCATAGACCCGGTCCTCGATCAGCTCGGCATCCAGCGCGCCGGCCAGATCATCCGCGCTGCCCGGCTCCTGCGCCTGTTCCAGCAGCTGCCGCATCCAGGTTATCTTGCGGTCGAAGGCTTTCTCCGCGCCCTTGCCGCCTTCCTTGTACTTCCAGTGCGCGGCCACGCCCAGCTCGGCCTGCGCATGCATCTCATGGGTACGGATCTGCACTTCGATGGTGCGCCCTTCCGGGCCGATCACCGCGGTGTGCAACGAACGGTAGTCATTGGCCTTGGGGCGCGCGATGTAATCGTCGAATTCACTGGGAATCGGTGTCCACAACGCATGCACCACGCCCAGCGTGGCGTAGCAGGCGCCGACGTCATCGACCATCACCCGCACCGCGCGCAGGTCGTACAGCTGCTGGAAGGCCAGCTGCTTTTTCTGCATTTTCCGCCAGATGCTGTAGATGTGCTTGGGTCGGCCGCTGACTTCGCCACGGATGCCCTGCTCGGCCAAGGCCGCCGACAGCTTCTTCTTCACTGCCTCCACATAGCGCTCACGGGCGATGCGGGTTTCATCGACCTCACGGGCGATATGGCGATAGGTTTCCGGCTCGAGGAAGCGGAATGCCAGGTCCTCCAGCTCCCACTTCAGCTGCCAGATGCCCAGCCGGTTGGCCAGTGGCGCGTGGATGTCGCGGGTCAGCTGGGCCAACGCGCGGCGTTCTTCGGCTGGCAGCTTGTCGGCCACACGCATGCAGGCCAACTGCCGCGACAGCAGGATAGGCACCACCCGCAGGTCATGGATGATCGCCAGCAACAGCCGGCGCAGGCCTTCGCTGTTGCGGCCAGCATCGCGGCCGGCGTGCAGCGCCCACACCTGGTCGGCAGCCTCCTGCCCGTCCAGCAGTCCATTCACCGCCACAGCGGTTGGCCCCAGTGGCAGCTCGGCCGCGCGCGCGCGCAGCCCAGGCAGGTCGAACAGCAGGGCGGCAACGATCACGCTTTCATCCGCGGACAGCAGCGCCAGCGAATCCAGGGTATCGGCAAGTACCGGCCAGGACAGGCGCGGCGACACATCCATGTCCGCTTGCTGCCAGCAGGCCAGCAGGGCCTGACGCAGCGGCTCGGACAGGGCACGGGTTGAGGCGCGCTGCAGCAGCGCTTCCAGACCGGGGGTGGGGGAACTATTCACAGCATTCAATTACGGGCGGATACCCCTACACTAGCGCCCACCCTCTCTGGGAACAATGTTCATGAAGCTGCCCCGCCTTGCTGTCCTGCTTGCCGCTACCGCTTTGTCGTCGTACCCATTCGCCAATGCACACGCCCAGCGCGTGGTGCAGGGGGATCTGCAGCAACAGATGTCCGCTGCCGAATTCAATGCTGCCGGCTTGAACAAGCTCAGCGCCGAAGAGCTGGTCACACTCAACAACTGGCTGCAGGGCAAGGTGGCGCAGGCCGCCAGCGTCGCTGTCGAGCAGGCACGCGAAGAAGGCCGCCAGGAAGTGATTGTCAAGAATCGCGGCTTCTATGACTTTGGTTCCAAGGCCCCCATCGAGGCGACCCTGGAAGGAGAGTTCCGTGGCTTCAGCAAAGGTCGCCAGTACACCCTGGACAACGGCCAGATCTGGGAACAGACCGATGACACCGGCGCCAGCGGCGTGCGCAAGCAGGCCCCGAAAGTACGCATCACCCCGGGCCTGATGAACGTGTGGTACCTGCAGATCGACGGGCTCAATACCCGCGCCAAGGTCCGCCGTACCAAATAACCGCACCTGCCCTGCTCCGGCTGAATCGGCTGGGGCAGGAGTTCACCGCATTTCACACCCTGTGAGCCTGCCTTCGCCATGCGCGTATTCGTTCTTACCCTGCTGTTGCTGTTACTGCCCGCCAGTGCGGCCGCACAGGTATACAAATGCAAAGGCAAGTCCGGCGAAACCATGTATTCCGAGCATCCCTGTGATGCCCGCGCCGAGCCGATGAGGCTGCGTGAATCAGCCGCTCCAGCCCCGGCACCGCCACAGCCGGCAGCCACCGAGGGCGAGCGCGAAGCTGAGGGCGAGGCGACAACACCGCCGGCAGACAGCAGCGAGCTGGCAGAAGCCCGCGAGGCCGAACGCAGCTGCATCAGCACGGCCACGGCGTCCATCTATGGCTCCTCCAATGACCGTGTCGGCACCCTGCAGCAACAGATGGGCGTGCTCAACGAACAGCTCGCCGCGGCCCAGGATGCTCAGCGCAGCAAGGCGTTGCGGGAACGGATGGCGACCTTCCGCCAGGCCATCAGCCGCGAACACGCCAGTGCCCACACGCAGATGAACACCGCTCGACGCGCCTGCATCCAGCAGCACCGCCCGGGAGCGCCAGCGACGCGCTGAACGCAGCTGCAGTCAGCTGCGTAGCGCAGCCACCCGCTGCGCCAGTTTCTTGGCCGAGATGCCGGAACGGAAGCCCAGTTCCTGGGCGAATAGCGATACCCGCAACTCTTCGATATCCCAGCGCAAGGCCGCCCATTGCGGGCGCTGCGCCAGACCTTGCACGCGCGCTTCCTGCAAGGCATCAACGAAGGGTTTGAGCTCAAGCATGCGCGCCTGATCACGTGGTGGGTCGCGCTTTGCGCGCTCGGCACGCAGGATCATCGCCTTCAGATAGCGCGGGAATTGCGCCAGTGCGTCGGCCGGGGTCTCGCGTAGAAAACCGGCATGCACCAAGCCAGCCAACTGCGCCTGCATATCGTCCAGATTGCCGCGTGCCCAGCCCATCAGCGGCGACTCCAGCTGCGGCTTCAACTCACCGGTCAGGCCGAGGATGCTTTCGGCCAATTTCAGCCGCTCCATCGCCTCGCCAAACAAGCGCTTACCAGCGTCAGCACAGCGTTGCTGGAAGGCTTCCGGTGTGCGGATCGCCTCCAGCCCGTCCGCCAACACCGCGTTCACCGCAGCATCGACCAGATCGCCACGCAGCCGTTCCTGCGACTCGATCGACGCATACAACAGGCCGGTCTTGGGCGACACTGGCAACTGTTTGCGTGCCTGCTTGAGCTTGTCAGCCAAAGCGATCTCCAGCAGCCGGCGTACGCCCTGCGGATGCGCCAACGCAGCTTCATTCCTGTCGGCGAAGATGCGCAGCGCGGCGGCGTCGCCGGTATCGACCAGCGCCGGGAAAGCCGGCACCCCGGCTTCACCCGGGACCTGCTCGGGAATGGCGGCAGTCGGAAACTCGCGCAGTCCCTCGGCAGCCAGCGCCGCGCCTGCACGTGCGGCAAACGCGCTACCGGCGCGCTCGCCGAAGCGGGCACGCAGTGCATCCAGGTCGCGCGACATCGCCAACAGCTTCATGCCGTCGTTTTCACCAGTAGCAGCCGATTTCCCGCGTGTGGCGTTGCCAGCTGTCACTTCAAACAAACGCAGATTCATGCGCAGATGCGGGTCCAGTGATTCCACATCAAAGTCCGTCGCAGCGACCACCGCCCCGGTGGCCTTGGACAGGAAGCGCGCCAGCTCGCCACGGATGTCGTCAGCCGAAGGCTGCGCCCAGGCTTCGGCAAACGCACGACCGAAGTCCGGCGCCGGCACATAGTTGCGGCGCATCGCCTTGGGCAGGCTGCGGATCAAGGCCGAGGCCTTTTCCGCAACAAAGCCGGGCGCAAGCCACGACAGCCGCGCAGGGTCCAGCGCATTGAGCAGGTGCAGCGGTACATCGAGGGTGACGCCATCCTCCTCACTGCCCGGCTCGAAGCGGTAATGCATCGCCAGCCGCGCATCGCCCAGCGGGAAATACTTGGGGTAACGATCCTGCTCACTGCCCTCGCCCGGCAACAGATCGGTCAGCGACCAATGCAGGCCGCGGCGTTGTTCCGGCGGCAACGCCTTCCACCAACCATCAAGCAGATTGGCCGAATGGATATGCGAAGGCACCCGATCCAGATACCAGCGTGCCTGCCAATCCTCGTCGGCAACGATACCGGCGCGGCGTAGCTTGGCTTCCTCTTCGCGCGCCTGCTCCAGCAGCTTCATGTTGTCGGCGACAAAGCCGGCGCGGGTATTGATCTCGCCGGTCACCAGCGCCTGCCGCACGAAGATGTCATGGGCTTCGCCGGGGTTGATCCTGCCGTAATGCACCGGCTTCTTCGGTGCCAGCACCAAGCCGAACAGACTGATCTGCTCGGAGGCCAGCACCTGGCCCTGGGCACGCGACCAATGTGGATCGAAGTGTTTGCGCGCCAGCAGATGCGGCAGCTCGGCGATCACCCAATCCGGCTCGATCGAGGCATTGGTCATGCCCCATACGCGCGCCGTATCCAACAGCGTGGCACTGAGCACCCACGGCGGTGGCCGCTTGGCCAGGGCCGAACCCGGGAATAAATGGAAGCGACGCTGACGCGGCGCCTGGAAGTCGCCTTTCTCGGTGCGATGGCCGATCTGGGTCGGCAGGCCAGCCAGCACCGCACGGTGCAGGGTCTGGTAGGCAGCGATGCGTACTTTGTCGGGGATGGAGTTAAAGCCGGGGTCAGCGCCGGGCTTTCCGGCATTTTTTTCCTGCACGGCAGGAACAACCGGGGAGCTTGTTTGTTTCCCCGCGCGCGCGAGCCGTGCAGCCTTATGCTGCTCACCCCGCGTCGCCTTGCGCTTCGCCTCTACATCTCCCCCAGCAGGCAACGCCGGCGGTGCCGACAACAACGCCTTGCCGAAGGTCTCATCCTCACCCATCGACCAGCCCAGTTCCTCGCACAACAGGCGTAGCTGGCGATGCAGCTCACGCCATTCGCGCATGCGCAGGAAACCAAGGAAATGACGCCCGCACCAGTCGCGCAGCTTGGACTGGGTGAGGTCTTCGTGGGCATCGCGATACGCATTCCACAACCGCACAATGCCGATGAATTCAGAGCGTGCGTCGGCAAACAAGGCATGTGCATTGTCGGCCGCTTCGCGCGCTTCCGGCGGCCGCTCACGCGGGTCCTGGATGCCGAGGAAGGAGGCGATCACCAGCATCTCGCGCAGGCAACCACCCTTGTGCGCGGCCACCAACATGCGCGCCAGCTTTACGTCCACAGGCAAGCGTGCCATCTGCCGGCCGATGTCGGTGAGCTTGCGCTCCTCGTCAATGGCGCCAAGCTCGGCCAGCTGTTGCCAGCCGTCCGCCACCGCGCGTTCGTCCGGCGCTTCCAGGAACGGGAACTCGTCGATCTTGCCCAGGCCCAACTGCAGCATGCGCAGGATCACGCCGGACAACGAGGAACGGCGGATCTCCGGATCGGTGAACTCCGGCCGACTCAGGAAATCCGCCTCCGAATACAGTCGATAGCACACACCCTCGGAGATACGCCCGCAGCGACCTTTACGCTGGTTGGCGCTGGCCTGCGATACCGGCTCGATATGCAGGCGGTCGAGCTTCTGCCGCGGGCTGTAGCGCTTGACCCGCGCATAGCCCGGATCGACCACATAGCGGATGCGCGGCACGGTCAGCGAGGTTTCGGCAACGTTGGTGGTCAGCACCACGCGTCGCTTCGGGCCGGGATTGAATACCCGGTCCTGGTCCTTGGCCGACAAGCGCGCGTATAGCGGCAGCACCTCGGTTTCTCGGTACTTGCGCCGTTCCAAGGCCTGGTGGGTATCGCTGATCTCGCGCTCACCCGGCAGGAAGATCAACACATCACCGCGCGCATCGCTGCGGGTGATTTCATCGACGGCAGCGACAATGGCCGAGACCGGATCCATCGCCGACTCGCTGTCCGCTTCCACACGCTTGCCACACGCCGGTGCGGCGGCGCTGTCGGCACTCTTGCCCATTTCCTCCAGCGGCCGGTAGCGCAGCTCCACCGGATAGGTACGGCCCTCGACATTGACCACCGGCGCATTGTCGAAGTGGCACGAGAAGCGCTCGGTGTCGATGGTGGCCGAGGTCACGATCAACTTAAGGTCCGGGCGCTTGCGCAGCAGCTGCTTCAGATAGCCCAGCAGGAAGTCGATATTGAGGCTGCGTTCGTGCGCCTCGTCGATGATCAAGGTGTCGTAGCGCGACAGCCAGCGGTCCGAAGCGATCTCGGCCAGCAGGATGCCGTCGGTCATGAACTTGATGCGGCTGTCCTCACCGACCTTGTCGGTGAAGCGCACCTGGTAACCGACCACCGTGCCCAGCTCGGTCTGCAGTTCCTCGGCCACGCGCGCGGCCACCGCGCGGGCGGCGATACGGCGCGGCTGGGTGCAGCCGATCATGCCGGCCTCACCGCGACCAGCGGCCAGGCACAGCTTGGGCAGCTGGGTGGTCTTGCCGGAACCGGTTTCGCCAGCGATGACCACCACCTGATGGGCCCGGATCAAGGCACTGATCTGCTCGGCCTCACGCGCGATTGGCAGGGCTTCGTCCATAGTGATGGCGATCGGCCGAGCGGCGCGCTGCTGGCGCTGCGCGTGCGAACGCTGCAGCTGCTGCTGGAACGCCTGCTCGGCCGCCGCGTCCGCGGGTTTGCCCTGCCAGCGTGAGAGCAGCCCCAACAGGCGCCCACGGTCACGGCTCATCGCCCCGTCAATGGCGGGACGGGCGGCGCGCAGGCGCGCGGACAGGTCTTTTTCGATAGTGCTCATCAATCGTTCAACGTCAAAACTTGAAATACAGGTATGGTGCCCAGAGCGCTATTGTGAAGCCATTCAACCCGCCAAGGAGAAAAGCGTCATGGCCAAGGCCAAGAACAGCAACAAACCAGAAGCCGGCAAGAAGAAGCAGGCCGCAGCAGCAACCGTCACCAAGACGGAAATCGGCAAGAAGAAACTGGCAGCCGCCGCACCCTCGGCACCTGCGGTAGATATCGGGATCAAGGACGCGGATCGCAAGAAGGTGGCCGACGGCCTGTCGCACTTCCTTGCCGACTCCTACACGCTGTACCTGAAGACCCACAATTTCCATTGGAACGTCACCGGGTCGATGTTCAACTCGCTGCACAACATGTTCATGGACCAGTACACCGAACAGTGGAACGCCCTGGACGAGATCGCCGAGCGCATCCGCGCGCTGGGCTTCAACGCGCCTGGCTCCTACCGCGAATTCGCCGCCCTGACATCGATTGCCGAGGAACCGGGCCTGAGTGACAGTGCTGACTGGCGCGAAATGGTACGCCAGCTGGTGGTCGGCAATGAAGCGGTCTGCCGTACCGCACGCAAGGTGCTGGACCAGGCCGATGACGCCGACGACGCCCCCAGCGAGGACCTGCTGACCCAGCGCCTGCAGATCCATGAGAAGTATGCGTGGATGCTGCGGTCTCTACTTCAGTAAAAGGTTCGGCGCAGTACCTGTAGTGGGGGGGGGGGGGGGGGGGGGGGGGGGGGGGGGGGGGGGGGGGGGGGGGGGGGGGGGGGGGGGGGGGGGGGGGGGGGGGGGGGGGGGGGGGG
>NZ_JBRREK010000090.1:0-10300 GCF_056760235.1 Stenotrophomonas sp. STEN018 | reverse complement strand
TGCAAAGGCTTGGTTTGCCTCTGCCTTCTGTGGGAGCGGCGTAGGCCGCGAAGCTGACTGTTCATCAGATGGCACAGGTGCCCAGGGCTCAAGCAACGCCAGCTTCGCGGCTTACGCCGCTCCTACAAACACCGCGCCCGCCGTGCCCGAGCTGGCGGCGCGCTGGATGCGGGCGTACCGTGTGCACCGTTCTTTGAGCAGGTATTGAATCCTGATGTTGATGGTCAATCTGATCGACCGCCCCGCGTTGCTGCCGGCCTTGGCCGCCGCGCACGTACAGGCATTCGGCAGCCTGCTGCCGGAGTGGACCGTGGCCCAGGCCGAAGCCGAACTGCGTGCGCAGCATCGCGACAGCATTCCCTGCAGCTGGTTGGCCGAGGACGACAGTGGCTGGCTGGGCTCGGTGAGCCTGCTGCACGACGATCACGAACAGATCCGTGGCTGGTCGCCGTGGTTGGCCTCGCTGTACGTAACCGAGGCTGCGCGTGGCAAAGGCGTGGGCGCGGCGTTGGTGGCGCATTGTGTGGCACGGGCCGCAGCGCTGGCTGTGCCGGTGCTGTATCTGTATTGCGAAGCGCCGTTGGTGGCCTGGTACCGGAGTCTGGGCTGGCGTGTGCACACCGAGCTGCAGTTGGGGCCGCTGGCGATCACGGTGATGGCGGTGGATACCGGGCACGGCTGAACTGCAGTGGGCAGCGATGCTGACATCGCTGCGCATACACTTGCCTACGACCGCCGCCGCAATGACAGCGGCTGCATTCGCAATGAGGTTCCAACGATGAGTCAGTTCACCGCCACCGATCACCTGCTGATGGCCCGCGCGCTGCGCTTGGCAGAGCGTGCCGCCTGGACCACGCGTCCCAACCCGATGGTGGGTTGTGTCATCGCGCAGGGGGATGACGTGGTGGGCGAGGGCTGGCATCAGCGTGCCGGTGGCCCGCATGCCGAGGTGTTCGCGCTGCGTCAGGCCGGTGAGCGTGCACGCGGCGGCACCGCTTACGTCACGTTGGAGCCCTGCGCACATTACGGGCGCACGCCGCCGTGCGCACTGGCCTTGATCGAGGCTGGTGTGGGTCGGGTGGTGGCAGCGATGGCTGATCCGTTTCCCGATGTGGATGGCGGTGGTTTTGCGTTGTTGCGGCAGGCTGGCATTACCGTCGAGGTGGGTTTGATGGCCGCGCAGGCGCGCGAGCTCAATCGTGGCTTTCTGTCGCGCATCGAGCGTGGGCGCCCATTCGTGCGGGTGAAATTGGCCGGCAGTTTGGACGGTCGCACGGCAATGGCAAGCGGCGAGTCCAAATGGATCACCGGTGAGGCGGCGCGCGCCGATGTGCAGCAATGGCGCGCTCGTGCGGGGGCGATCCTGACTGGCGCGGCTACGGTAGTGGCGGACGATCCGTTGCTGACCGCACGCCCGGACGCGGGTGAGTTTCTGCCGCCGTTGCGGGTTGTGCTGGACGCACAGCTGCGTAGCTTGGCGAGCAAGCGTGTGCGCCAAGGTGATGCGCCTACCTTGTATCTGCATGATCCAGTGTTGTTTGCGCCGGTACTGGATGGCGCTGAATTTGCAGGTGTGCTGGTGCAGGAGGATGGCCGGCTTGATCTGGCCGAAGTGATGGCGGTGCTGGCCGCGCGCGGTATCAACGAGGTGCATGTCGAAGCGGGGCCAACTTTGTGTGGCGCCTTGCTCAAGGCTGAGCTGGTCGACGAATTGTTGCTGTACATGGCGCCGCTGCTGATGGGCGATAGCGCGCGGCCGCTGTTGGCTGGCTTGGGCATTGATGCCATGGCGCAGGTGCAGCACCTGCAGCTGCTGGATACGCGGATGTTGGGTCAGGACCTGCGGCTGTTGCTGCGGCCTGCATGATCGCGATCATGTGGGAGCGGCGTCAGCCGCGAAGCATGTGCATCATCAGCTGGCATAGGTAGCTGGTGCTTCATTGATGTGTGCTTCGCGGCTCACGCCGCTCCTACAAAAGTGGCGCAATAAAAACGGGGGCCTTTCGGCCCCCGCTGCATTAAACCCGGTAGTGCCAGATCAGAAGCTGGCGCGCACGCCGACCGAGTACTGGGCGATATCACCCATCCACTGGCCTTCAGCAACTACGCCCCAGGTCTTGTTGATCTTGACCTGGCCGCCCAGCACGCCGACAAACTCGGTGTCCATGTCGTTGCCATCGATGGCGCCGCCCTTGATCCAAGCTTCGGTACGTGCCGACGGCTTGCCGCGCAGGCCCAGGGTCACGCGACCGGCGTTGGTGTGGTCCTTATAGGTTTCGTTGTACTGGCCAGCGTTGCGGACCTTTACTTCGTTGTTCAAGCGCAGCCACGCGATGTCGGCGGTGAAGTCGACGCGATCGCTCATGTTCATGTGGTAACCGGCGCCCAGTTCGGGCAGGCCCAGTTCGTGCTTGATACGCACGCCTTCCACCTTGTAGGTCTTGCTGGCGCGCGAGTAGCCGCCGAATACGTTGAACTTGTCGGCGATATCAAACGAACCGCGCAGGTAGGCGCCGCCCAGGTTCGGGTCGTTCAGTTCGTTGTTGTTGATCTGCAGCTGGGCCGAGCCGGCTTCAGCGTAGGTGTAGCTCAGCTCGTCGGCGGAGGCGACAACAGGTGCGGCAGCCAGCATGGCGGCCAGAATCAGGGTCTTGCGCATGGATTCCTCTTCAGTGCGATATCCGTGTCGACCAGCCCGTCGCGGGCCGGGACCGTACGTCATGTAGCGGCGGCCGGAGTCTAACGAAATATTCACACCTGAAAAGCCGCTCCGCGACTAGCTGTCGCAGCCTTTGGTGGCGCATGTTAATAGTTGTTTAGCTGGTTATGGCTGCCTATTGGCTGATCTTGGCAGAAAATGAGTGTGGGGGCGCCTTGTTGGTCATGCCTGGTACGCGTATTCATAATGTCTGATTTTCAGAGCAATCCTATTACTGCCTAGCTGATTACCCCCTAATTTGTGCGCGCTCCCCGGTGGGTAGTCGCACTCAGAGGTAGTAATCGTCTTGAAGCTTGAAAGCTGTTTGTTCCTCTGTGTAGCGGTTCTCTGGTTTGCAGCAGCGGCCATGTCGCAATGGCGCGATCAGCTGATGAACGGGTTGGGCTGCCTGTTTGCCTTGGTCAGCGTGGGCACTTTCTTCGGCCGCAAGCGGCAGTAGCCCTACGCGGCTTTCCATGGGGGCTGCGGCTCCAGATACCCGTTCTACGAATGGGAAGCACTTGTTCAGCCCGGCCAAGGCCTTCCCTGGAGCGGCGCTGGTACAATCGCCGGGCCGGTTCGCCGGCACTCACAAACGTCTTCAGGGCGGGGTGCAACTCCCCACCGGCGGTAGGTGCAATGCCTCAGATGGGGCGCTGTGCAAGCCCGCGAGCGCTCCAGCAAGGTCCGCACAGCAGTGCGGCTGCCCGGTTGGAGGTCAGCAGATCCGGTCAGATTCCGGAGCCGACGGTCATAGTCCGGATGAAAGAAGACGGTGTTTCGGGCCCCTTGCGGGGGCCGTGCGCCTGTTTGCCTTGCGGCGTTTTTCGCTCAACTACTGCGGAGAACGTTATGAAAGTCCCTCTTCAAAAGCCTGCACATCCATGTGCAGGGATTCTAGGCAGTGCGCTCATTGGGTTGGTTGGCTACACCCGTTATTTGGGGGCGCACTGATGTTTACTGGAATCATCGAAGGCGTCGGCCGTCTGGCCGCACGCGAACCCATCGGCGGCGATGTCCGCTTTACCTTCGCTGTTGGCAGCCTGCCGTTCGAGCAGGTGCAGATGGGCGAGAGCATTGCCGTCAACGGTGTCTGCCTGACTGTCATCGAATTTGACGGCAGCAGCTTCAAGGCCGATGCCTCAACCGAAACCCTGGCCCTGACCACCCTTGGCGGGCTGGCCGAAGGCGCCGTGATCAATCTTGAGCGCGCCATGCGCCCGACCGACCGCCTCGGCGGCCATCTGGTCAGCGGCCATGTCGATGGCCTCGGCAAGGTACTGTCCGTACACGAGGATGCACGCGCGCTGCGCTGGCGCTTTGCCGCGCCCAAGCCGCTGCTCAAGTACATCGCCAAGAAAGGCTCGATCTGCGTGGATGGCGTCAGCCTCACCGTCAACGAAGCCGATGACGAGGGCTTTGAAGTCGCGCTGATCCCGCACACCGTCGCCAATACCGCGTTCTCCGCCACCGGCGTGGGCAGTGCGGTGAATCTGGAAATCGATCTGGTCGCCCGCTATGTCGAGCGCCTGCTGGGCCAAGGAGCCGCACAATGAATTTCGCCCCCGTTCCCGAACTGCTGGAAGAAATCCGCGCCGGTCGCATGGTGGTCATCGTCGATGACGAGGACCGCGAGAACGAAGGCGACCTGATCATGGCCGCCGAGCTGGTCAAGGCGTCGGACATCAATTTCATGGTCACCCATGGCCGCGGCCTGGTGTGCCTGCCGCTGACCCGTACCCGCGCAGCCGACCTCGGCCTGGCGCCGATGGTGCAAGCCAATACCGCGCAGTTCCAGACCAATTTCACGGTCAGCATCGAAGCCGCCGAAGGCGTGACCACCGGTATCTCCGCGCATGACCGCGCCCACACCATCCGCACCGCGGTGAAGGCCAATGCCAAGCCGTCCGACCTGCATCAACCGGGCCACATCTTCCCGCTGATCGCCCAGCCGGGCGGCGTCTTGACCCGTGCTGGTCACACCGAAGCCGGCGTCGATCTCGCGATGCTGGCTGGGCTGGAACCGGCTGGCGTGTTGGTGGAAATCCTCAACCCCGACGGCAGCATGGCGCGCCGCCCGGAACTGGAGGTGTTCGCCCGCGAGCACGGCTTGAAGATGGGCTCGATCGCCGACCTGATCGCCTACCGCCTGGCCACCGAGCACACCGTCGAGCGTGTGGACGAGCGCGAGATCGACACCGAATTCGGTGCCTTCAAGCTGGTCACCTACCGCGACCGCATCGCCAATGACCTGCATTTCGCGCTGGTCCGCGGCACCCCGGACAAGAACACCCCCACCTTGGTGCGGGTGCAGGTGGAGAACCCGCTGGCTGACCTGCTGCATTGGCGCCGTGACGACTTCGGCGTGGCCAATACCGATGCATTGCGGGCGATCGATGCGGCCGGCAGCGGCGTGATGGTGGTGCTGTCGGCACCGCGTGACACCAATTCACTGTTGGCCCGGCTGCGTCAGCAGCCGGCACCGGTCATCCCGGGCAAGGACAAGGACGTGGGCCAGTGGCGTCGCAACGGTGCCGGCGCGCAGATCCTGTCTGACCTCGGGCTGGGCAAGCTGCGAGTGCTCGGCACTCCGCGCCGGCAGATCGGCCTGGCCGGTTACGGGCTGGAAATCGTCGAAACCGTGCAGCCCTGAGCCTTCGACATTACCTGGAAGCCCGGCTGGACCGGGCTTCCAGCCATTTTCTGCGTCGCGGGTTAAGCCCCCGCACGTTAGACTTACCCACCTTTTGGAACCCCACGCCCCCATGAGCCACTACGAAGGCGACCTCCGCCCGGCCGGTTCGGCCCGTTTTGCCATCATCGCCAGCCGCTGGAATGCCCGTATCACCGACATCCTGGTCACTGGCGCCCGCAAGAGCCTGGCCGGCAACGGTATCGGCGAGGGTGCCATCGACGTGGTCCGAGTGCCCGGTGCCTGGGAAATTCCGTTGGTTGCAGCGCGTCTGGCCGCGGCCGGGCAGCATGCGGCGATCATCGCCCTGGGCTGCGTGATCCGGGGGGAGACCCGTCATTACGAGCACGTTGCTGATCGCTGTGCCGAAGGCCTGATGCGCGCCCAGCTGGATTTCGGCGTGCCGGTGCTCAATGGCGTGCTGGCGGTGGAGCGGGTGGAGGATGCCGATGCCCGTGCCGGCGGCAACCATGGCAACAAGGGTGAGGAAGCCGCTTTGTCGGCATTGGAAATGGTCAATCTTCTGGAACAGCTGCCATGAACAACAAGAACAACGGCAAGCCTGCCGGAAAGCCGGTCCGTCGCGACGGCATTGATCCGGTGCTGCGCTCGCGCGCGCGCCGTCGTGCCCTGCAGGCCATCTACGCCTGGCAGATCTCCGGCGGCAACGCCGAGTCGCTGCTGGCCCAGTTTGCCCACGAACAAGCCCACGAAATCGCCGATCTGACGTACTTCGAAAGCCTGCTGCGTGGCGTGCTGGACAACCGCCGTGACCTGGACGAGGCGCTCGCCCCGTTCGTCGACCGCGCCGTTGAAGAAGTGGACGCCATCGAGCGTGCAGTGCTGCGCGTGGCGGCCTTCGAGCTGCGTTACCGCCAGGACGTGCCGTACCGCGTGGTGATCAACGAAGCCATCGAAACCGCCAAGCGTTTCGGCTCCGAGCACGGCCATACCTACGTCAATGGCGTGCTTGACCGTGCCGCGCTAGAGTGGCGTAAGACTGAATCCAACCAATAACCGACGGCGGCGGCTTCGCCACCGACGGGGTTTGCTACAGCGCCGGGCCGGCATCATCGGCACCGGCGTTGTTGTTTTTAAGGGAGCGCGATCATGAGCCTTGACGAGTTTGGACTGATCGAGCGCATCCGTCGCCGCACCGCTGCGCGCGCGGATATCGTGCTGGGCATTGGTGACGATGCGGCCTTGCTGCAGCCAGCGCCCGGCCAGCAGCTGGTGGTGACCACCGATACGCTCAACGTGGGCGTGCACTTTCCGGCGGAAACCCCGCCCGCCGATATTGGCTGGAAGGCATTGGCGGTGAATCTGTCCGACCTGGCCGCAATGGGCGCGCAACCGGCCTGGTGCAGCTTGTCGCTGTCGCTGCCCGATGCCGATCCGGACTGGGTCGATCAATTCGCCCAAGGTTTCTTCCAGCTGGCCGATCTACATGGCATCGCCCTGATTGGCGGCGACACCACACGTGGTCCGCTTTCGATCTCGATCACCGCGATGGGCCAGGCAGCCGCGGGGCAGGCACTGCGTCGCGACGGTGCACGGCTTGGCGATGACATCTGGGTCAGTGGTGTGCCGGGTGAGGCTGGTCTGGCCTTGGCGTTGTGGCAGCAGCAGACCCTGGATGTAAGCCGGATTGCAGGCGATGCAGCGCTGGAGCATCTGCGCCAGCGTCTGGCACGGCCAACGCCGCGGGTTGAGTTGGGCTGCGCGTTGCGGGGTGTGGCGAGCGCTGCGGTTGATATATCCGATGGTCTGCTCGCCGACCTGGGGCACATCTGCGCACGCAGCGGGGTTGCCGCCGATGTGCTTGAAAACGCATTGCCGGCCTCGTCGGCGGCTGCGCAGGCGGGGCTGTCCGAGGCATTCAACGCATCCCGTGCCAGTGCCGGCGACGACTATGAGCTGTGCTTCACCGCGCCGCCGGGGCAGCGGCAGGCGGTGCGCGAAACCATGGCATCCGTAGCAGTTCCGCTTACCCGGATTGGCTATATTCGAGCCGGGACAGGGGTACAGGTGATCAACCAGGAGGGTGCTGTGCTGGTGGCATCAAGGCAAGGCTACAACCACTTTTCGGGCATTGGGGAATAGGGGAGCCCCGTAATCAGTAAGACGGATTTCTGTGTTCACGCGGCGTCCACGTATTCATATTTACCATCTCGTTCGTGATGGAAGTCGCGGTTTGATGCAATCGAGAGTCTGCATCCGGCGACGGCAAACAGGGGGAAGCAGTGGTGGAAACAGCAACGTTGGAAAAAGTGAGGGCGAAGATGAGTGATGTAGGTACGCCCTCGGTCACGGTGGATAGCCGTGCCTTGGAAACAGCACTCGACACCGTCATCAACCGCAACGTTGGCATTTCCATGCTGCTGGTCTCCACGGCCGATGGCCGTGCGATCGCTCACCGTTCGTTGAACAAGCTCGATCCACGACGCTTGTCGGCGATGAGCAATTCCTTCTTGACGCTTGGGGAAACCTTGTCGCGCGAGCTCGGCCTGACGGCGGCCGACTACGTGACCATGTCCACCTCACAGGGCAGCATGGTGCTGGTACGCGTTGCTGCGGACCGGCCCTATACGTTGGCCGCGCTCGGCCATGCCGATACCTCCCTTGCCATCCTGCTGTATGCCGCTCGCGATGCTGCGGCGCGGATCAAGGTGTTGCTGTAACTCTGCGCTGTAAATAATCCGCGTTGCAGCTTGTCTGGCATGCCAGGGAGGCAGCGCGGGTGAACGGGTTCGGGTACGACAATTCGAGGTGTTGCCAGCGCTGCACAACGGCATGGCCGCACTCAACACTTAGACAACAATCGATCAGGAATGGAGAATCACATGGCTGGAAACGTCAAGTTGGACAAGTTGAATGAAATCGCTGGTTTCGTCGGTGCTGCACTGGTCGACAGCGATAGCGGCATGGCCCTGGGCATGTTGGGTGGTGGTCCGATCAATCTGGAAGTTGCCGCTGCTGGTAACACCGAAGTAGTGCGCGCCAAGCGCCGCGTCGCCGCCTCGCTGGGCATCACCGACGCGATCGAAGACATCCTGATCACCCTGACCAAGCAGTACCACCTGATCCGTCCGCTGGAAAGCAATGCGGACCTGTTCCTGTACGTGGTGCTGGATCGTTCGCGCGCCAACCTGGCACTGGCACGTCATGAGCTGAAGTCGTTCGAACAGACGCTCGATTTCAAGTGATGCAATGACGCACCACTGCCCCGTGACGGAGCAGTGGTGCGCCAGCAAAGCTTTGGCTCACAGAACTGATCGACACGATGAGCGCACCTGCCCGCAAAATCTCTGCCGCCGTGATCGGCTGCCAGGGTCTGGATGTCCTGCATATGATGCGGCTGAAGGTTGCCAGCTCGTTGCTGATGGCCGAGTACATCCAGGCAGAAGTGCAGGAGTGGAACCACCAGCAGGTGGATCTGCTGGTGGCTTGTATCGATGACAGCAATGGGCAACAGCTGCTGCGCGAAGCCAATCAACAGGGTTTGCCGGTGCTGGCGGTGACGCGCAAGGTATTGTCGGGGTTGTCGATTCCGGGCGTGGCCTATGGCGCCAGCGTCCGCGATATTTTCCAGCAGCTGCGGCAGCTGTTGTTGACATCGGACAGCAGTGGCGAGCGCTTCAAGCCACGCACGTTGTTTCGCAGCCTGGCGGACGCCAAGGGCAAGCCCAGTCTGCTGCATATGGGCTTGGTCAAGCTGCTGATCGATGCCACGCATACGCGGGTAACCCTGCTGCGCGATCTGCCCTATGAAAATTTTTTGAAGGCCGCCGCCGAGCCGGGCTGGACCCTGTCGCTGCTGGGCAGTACCGAGGCGCTGGATGAATGCATGGCTGACGCAGTCAGTAGCCATGCTTTCGAGGATTTCTGCTGGCAGGCGGCGGCGCTTTCGCCCGAGCCGTTGTTGCAACGGGAGACCACCAACCCATGCCAGCTGCGTGGCTGGCCCGAGGTGGAAACCGGCAAATTGCCGGTGCAATGGTTGCTGCCGATGGCGGCGATGATGATCCGACCGTGGCAGCCGGGCGAACTGGCCCAGGCCACCGGCACGTCGCTGGATGATATTGCCCGTATCATGGCCGCAGCGGCCTGTACCGGGCTGCTCGATGGCAGTGGCGCCGAGCTTGCTCCAGCGCAGGGTTCTGGCAACAAGGTGTCCGGCTTCTTCACACGTATCGCCAAGCGATTCGGGCTCAATTTTTCCAAGGGGCTTCAGGTCTGACGGCTATGGCAACCAAGTTGGTTTTTGTCGGTGAAATGGGTGCGGGTAAAACGACTGCGATCCGGTCGATCTCGGACATGGAGCCGATCAGCACGGAAATGCCGATCAGCGACGATGCTGCGCTGGAAGCATTTGAAGACAAGTCGCATACGACCGTGGCGCTGGATTACAGCTCCATTGAACTGGGCGATGGTGAACTGTTGCATGTCTACGGTGTGCCGGGTCAGGCCTACCTGGATTTCATGTGGCCGATCGTGGCCGAAGGTGCAATCGGCGTGATCGTACTTGTGAGCGCACTCAACCCGCGCGCGCTGCCAAGTACGTTGACACTGCTCGAGCGTTTCCGTGCATTGGCGCCGGATGCCTGTTTTGCAGTGGGTGTGACCTGCCAGGACCGCGAGCCTGATTTCAGCTTCAGCGAATTCCGCAATGCCCTGGCCGGCGAAGGCCATCGCCTGCCGGTGATGTGGGTGGACGCGCGTGAGACCAGCCAGGTTGATTTTTTGATCAAGGCGCTGCTGTCGTGTCGCTACGCCGAAGCGATTGCCTGAGCCAGCGATGGTGTTGGTTGGTGCTGGTTGTGGGGGGGGGGGGTGGAGGCCCCCGGGGCACCCAACTCAAGGACGCCACCGGCTGGTGGAGGCGACGGTGCCGGGGGCTGGGTCGAGGG
>NZ_JBRREK010000089.1:0-10319 GCF_056760235.1 Stenotrophomonas sp. STEN018 | reverse complement strand
CGTGGCCCGGGCCGGCGGGGGGGGGCGGCGCCCGCCCCGCCCCCCCCCCCCCCCCCCCCCCCCCCCCCCCCCCCCCCCCCCCCCCCCCCCCCCCCCACTACCCTGTGGCGGCCCCTAAGTTCCTGATTTCTTCCGGTAAAAGCCCCGTAAATGGCGGCGAAAAACTGGCCTTTGTGATAGACTCCGCAGGTTGATCCGAGTTTCCGGCAGGATGGCCCGTCAAGGTGCCGCCAGCGGACGGGATCGCTACCTGACAACGGAACCCGAATGGCAGAAAACGCCAAGGAAATCATCCAGGTCAACCTGGAAGACGAGATGCGCAAGAGCTACCTCGATTACGCGATGAGCGTGATCGTCGGCCGCGCACTCCCCGATGCCCGCGATGGCCTCAAGCCAGTTCATCGCCGCGTCCTGTTTGCGATGAATGAGCTGGGTGCTCACAGCAACAAGGCGTACTTCAAGTCGGCGCGTATCGTCGGTGACGTGATCGGTAAGTACCACCCGCACGGCGATCAGTCGGTCTACGATGCGCTGGTGCGTTTGGCGCAGCCATTCTCGCTGCGTTACATGCTGGTGGACGGCCAAGGTAACTTTGGTTCAGTCGACGGCGACTCGGCGGCAGCAATGCGTTACACCGAGGCCCGCATGTCGCGCCTGACGCATGAGCTGATGGCCGATATCGACAAGGAAACCGTCGATTTCCAGCCTAACTACGACGAAAAGGAACTGGAGCCGACGGTCATGCCGACCCGGTTCCCGAACCTGCTGGTCAATGGTTCGGCCGGTATCGCGGTGGGCATGGCGACCAATATTCCGCCGCACAACCTCACCGAAGCCATCACCGCTTGCATCGCGCTGATCGACGATCCGTCGATCGATGTCGATGGCTTGATGGAATACATCCCGGGTCCGGATTTCCCCACCGCCGGCATCATCAATGGCACCGCCGGCATCATCGCCGGTTACCGCACCGGCCGTGGCCGCGTGCGTATCCGTGCCAAGGCTGATATCGAAGTGGCTGACAATGGTCGCGAGTCGATCATCGTCACCGAGATTCCGTACCAGGTGAACAAGGCGCGGTTGATCGAGAAGATCGCCGAGCTGGTCAAGGAAAAGAAGCTCGAAGGCATCAGCGAGCTGCGCGATGAGTCCGACAAGGACGGCATGCGCATCTACATCGAAATCAAGCGCGGCGAGTCGGCCGAGGTTGTGCTCAACAACCTTTACCAGCAGACCCAGATGGAGTCGGTGTTCGGCATCAACATGGTAGCGCTGGTCGATGGCCGGCCGAAGCTGTTGAACCTCAAGGAAGTGCTGGAGGCGTTCATCCGCCACCGCCGTGAGGTTGTGACCCGCCGCACCATCTTTGAACTGCGCAAGGCGCGTGCCCGTGCGCACGTGTTGGAAGGCCTGACCGTTGCCCTGGCCAACATCGATGAAATGATCGAGTTGATCAAGACCTCGGCCAATCCAGCTGAAGCCAAGGAGCGCATGCTCTCCAAGGTGTGGCAGCCAGGTCTGGTCGGCGCGTTGCTGGGTGCCGCCGGCGCCGAGGCCTCGCGTCCGGAAGACCTACCCAAGGGTATTGGTCTGGTCAACGGTGCCTACCAGCTCAGCGAAGTGCAGGCCACGCAGATCCTGGAAATGCGCCTGCACCGCCTGACCGGGCTGGAGCAGGACAGGCTGACCGAAGAATACAAGCAGCTGCTGGAAGTCATCGCTGGCCTGATCCGCATTCTGGAAAATCCAGACGTGTTGCTGCAGGTCATCCGCGATGAGCTGGAAAGCGTGCGCGCCGAGTTCGGCGACGCGCGTCGTACCGAAATCCGTCACAGCGAAGAAGATCTGGATATTCTCGATCTGATCGCGCCGGAAGACGTGGTGGTGACGCTGTCGCGTGCCGGTTACGTCAAGCGTCAGCCGGTCAGTGCCTACCGCGCACAGCGTCGTGGTGGCCGTGGCCGTAGTGCCGCAGCGACCAAGGACGAGGATTCGATCGAGCAGCTGTGGCTGGTCAATACCCATGACACGCTGTTGACCTTCACCAGCTCGGGCAAGGTGTTCTGGTTGCCGGTGCATCAGTTGCCGGAAGCCGGCTCCAACGCACGTGGCCGCCCGATCATCAACTGGATCGCGCTGGAGAGTGGTGAACGCGTGCAGGCGGTGTTGCCGGTGCGCGAGTACGACGAAAACCACTTCGTGTTCTTCGCTACCCGCAACGGCACGGTCAAGAAGACTCCGCTGAGCGAGTTCGCGTTCCGTCTGGCGCGCGGCAAGATCGCCATCAACCTCGATGACGGTGACGCGCTGGTCGGCGTCGGTCTCACCGATGGTGAGCGTGACATCGTGCTGTTCGCCTCCAACGGCAAGACCGTCCGCTTCGGCGAAGACAAGGTCCGCTCGATGGGCCGTACCGCAACCGGCGTGCGTGGCATCAAGATGCCCAAGGGCGAGGAAGTGGTCAGCCTGATCGTCGCCGAAAGTGCTGGCGGCGTTGAGGATGAGAACGAAGAGGACAACGGCGTCGAGGAAGTGGCAGTGGACGGCGGCGAGATCGTCGAAGCTGCAGACGATGCCGGCGTGCAGTACATCCTGACCGCGACCGAAAACGGCTACGGCAAGCGCACCCCGCTGGCGGATTATCCGCGCAAGGGTCGTGGTACGCAGGGCGTGATCGGCATCCAGACCAGCGAGCGCAACGGCAAGTTGGTCAGCGCGGTGCTGTTGGGTACCGGCGATGAAGTGTTGTTGATTTCCGACGGTGGCACCTTGGTGCGTACCCGTGGTTCGGAGATCTCGCGCGTAGGCCGTAACACCCAGGGCGTGACTCTGATCCGTCTGTCCAAGGGCGAGAAGCTGCAGGCGGTTGAACGTCTGGATGCTTCGCTTGAGGCTGAGGACGAGGTGCTGGAAGACGACGCTGCAGGCACTGTGGAAGCAGTGGCACCGGCTGCGCCGGAAGCCTGATTTTTCAGGGTTTGAGTTTGAAAAAGCGCCGGCATGCCGGCGCTTTTTCTTTGGGGTCGACTGGCTTTATCGGCTAGAAGCTTGCCCTCACCCCAACCCCTCTCCCGCAGGCGGGAGAGGGGCTAGGAATGCTTGCGCTCGCAGTGCATTAGCCCCTAACCCGCCAGCGGGAGAGGGGTTGGGGTGAGGGCAAGCTTTTAAGCTCGTAGCCCAAAGCCCAAAGCCCAAAGCCCAAAGCCCAAAGCCCAAAGCCCAGCCAGCCCCTGCGAACAATTTCGCAGCGACAAGCGCCACGCGTGTCATGCGGATTCCATAGTGCCGAGCCCTGCTCGGCATAGGCTTCACCGGCAACGCCCATGCCGAGCATGGCTCGGCAGTACCGGTAGAGCACCAGCCGAACATGTACAGGTGTCGATTGACTGAGCGTTCCGGCCGGCGACTCAGCGCGGTGTACGCACCATGCGCTCGAGCAGGTGCTCAACGATGCCGGCAGGGTTGGCGGTGCGGCCTACATGGGTCACCGAAGTCTGTACCACCGAGCTGCGTTTGGCCGTCAGGAAGTGAAAACGTGCACGAGGTGGCAACTGAGCAATCGGCCCAGCACCGGGCTCGCCACGACAGATTGCGACGATGGCGTCCAACCATGGCTGCACCGCAGCCTGATCCAGCTGCGGCGCAAACGCCTGCAGACGCGCGACATCGATCTCGATGGCGGCCTGCAGGTGACCAGCGCTGGGGCAGGAGACGATCACGCCCACGTTGATGAATTCCTCGCGCTCCACCCGCGGTACCACGCGGATGATGGCGTAATCATAGGTATGCAGCGTGGGCACGGATGGCCTCCTGTACGAAGGCTTCGCGCAATTGCAGGCGGCGCTTCAAATAGTTTGCATAGGCCGAGCGGTAAGCGCTTGCGTCGGCAAAACTGGGCTCGGTCTGCAGCCAGCTGTCCGGAATCTGCGCGACGATGCCGTCGATGACCGCATCGGTCAGCAAGGGAGCCAGCGCCGCGTCGGCTTCGGCGACGCAAGCGGCGAACGGCAGCAATACATGATCCTTGATCAACACGAACGGCTTGCCGCAGGCTTCGCCGGCGTTCTCCCAGTCGTGGTGGAAGTACAGCGCCGCGCCGTGATCAATCAGATAGAGCTTGCGGTGCCACACCATCAGGTTGGGATTGCGCGCGGTGCGATCGACGTTGCTGGTATAGGCATCAAACCAGACGATGCGCGAGGCAAGCTCAGCATCGGGTTGCATCGCGGCAGGGTCGTAATTGATCGCGCCCGGCAGGTAATCACTGCCCAGATTGGTGCCCTCGCTGGCACGGATCAGGTCCTGGATCTCCGGGTCGGGCTCGGTGCGGGCAAACTCGCGGTCCAGTTCGACCAGGGCGATGTCCGGCATCGGCAGGCCTAGTACCTGCGCAAGCCGGCCAACCACCAGTTCGGCAATCAGTGCTTTGGGGCCTTGGCCGGCACCACGGAACTTGATGACGTACATGCCATCGTCATCGGCTTCGATCACCGCTGGCAATGAGCCGCCTTCGCGCAACGGTGTGATGTAGCGGGTGGCGTGAACGGTTTTCACGGGAATGTGCTGTCTGGAAGAAGGGCAAGCCTAGCGCAAAGCTGACGCACCCGGTGGTATGGCCGACGGCAGGCGCTCGTGCGTCCCTGCGCTCAGATACGTGCCACAGCCAAGTGAGCTGCAGCTTTGGATCAGAGCGTGGCTTGCTGGTTCGCGTGAAGGCTGCCGATGCCATCCTGTGATGAACTGGCAATCACCCGGTTGCGCCCTTCGTGCTTGGCTCGGTAGACGGCAAGGTCTGCGCGCTCCAATGCGTTTTCCAGATCGTCCGCTGCCACCACCAGGGTGACGCCGAAGCTGGCGGTCATGGTCTGCTTCGCCGGTGAGCAGCGCATCTCGCTGAGACCGATGCGGATACGTTCAGCAATCCGGATGGCGGTGGGTAGATCAGCACAGCGCAACAGCAGCACGAATTCCTCTCCGCCAAAGCGCGCGACCAGATCGCCCGGGCGTGTCATCTGTTGCAGCAGTACGCCGACCTGGCGCAGTACGTTGTCACCGGCTGCATGGCCCCAGGTGTCGTTGACCTGTTTGAAGTGGTCGACGTCGCAGGCAAGCAGTGCCCAGTGGTTGGCGGGACCGTGTTGCAGGCGCTGGTTGGCGATCTCGAAGAAGGCGCGGCGGTTGAGTAGCAGGGTAAGCGGGTCATGGTTGCGCTCGTGGCGCAGTTCGCCCATCAGTTGCTGGGCCAGCCCGCCCAGCAGCAAAAAAAGCAGCCACAGATTGAGCAGCAGGTTGAAGGCCAGCATCCACAGCCACAGCCCTGAGCGCGGCAAGCCGCTGCTGGTGAACCAGCCGGCCAGCAACCAGGCCAGCAAGGGGCGCAGGACCGCGTACACCACCAACAGCAGGTAGGTCCGGCGCAGCAGGCGCTCGAACAATGTGTCCGCTCGGTCGCGGCCGAACAGTACCGGCAATGCCAAAGCAAGCAGCAGGCCCATGCCGAGGTTGAGGAAAACAATGCGCGCGCCTAGTACGTCGCTGAGCTGTGAGAAACAAAACAGTGCTGACAGCGTACCGAGGCTGACGACCAGCGCAGCCCAAGGTGACACTCTTCCGCCGGACCTGATCGCAAAACCCTGCGCGGTGGCCCAGCTGCCCGCGCAGTACAAGGCTCCGGTCAGCACTGACCAGATCGCCAGCTGCGCGTTGTCCATCAGGATCTGGGCGGCCAGTGGAAACGCGGTGCAGATGTAGCCACCCGCCAACCACAGCAGGTAGCGGTGTTCACGCAATGAACGCCAACCGGCCAGCAGCGCCAACCCCAACAGCAGGGAGGTGGCGGGGACCACAAGCGGGAAGTACTGTTCAGCGGTGGCGCTCAAGGGTCAAGCCACGTTCGGCGGTTTGGACAGGCGAGGGTGCAAAGTATATGGGTAGGCAGGCGACATACGATGGTTGGCGCAGCACCTCCGTGGTTTTCCCTCGGCGGTGTGCCGGAGCGACGGCGCAGGCACTGCTGAGCCTGCTTGCGGCCTTGGTGCTGGTCTCCTGCAGTACGCTGCCATCGTCCCCACCGGGACCGTCGGCGGCAGTGGTGCAGGATGAGATCGTGAGGCGCATTCCGGCGACCGTCGGCGACCGCACTGGCTGGGCCGGCGAAATCCGCGTGGCCTTCAACGCGCAGCACATCGAGCCTTCGGTCGAGAACATCTGTGCAACGTTGGCGGTGATCGAACAGGAGTCTGGCTATCGCGCCAATCCAGAGGTGCCCAATCTGCCGCGGATTGCGCGAGGCGAAATAGATCGCCGTGCTGCGGCCATGCATGTACCGAAATTACTGGTGGATGCAGGTTTGAAGGTCAAGGCCAGTGATGGGCGCAGTTACGGGGAGCAGTTGGCGCGGGTACGCAGCGAACGTGACCTGAGTGAGTTGTACGAGGAAATCATTGGCCGCGTGCCGATGGGGCAGCGTTTGTTTGCTGGCAAGAATCCCGTGCAGACCGGAGGCGCAATGCAGGTCAGCATTCCATTTGCGCAGGCCAACGCACAGAACTATCCGTACCCGGTGGCGCGCAGCATCCGCGATGAGGTGTTTACCAGGCGCGGCGGTGTGTACTTCGGCATCGCCCATCTACTCGACTACCAGACGCCTTATACGCAGAAGGTGCATCGGTTTGCCGACTACAACGCTGGACGCTATGCGAGTCGCAATGCTGCTTTCCAGAGCGCGGTGAGCAGTTTGACTGGTGTGTCGTTGGCGCTGGACGGCGATCTGCTGGTGCCGGACGCGCCAATCGACAAGCCCGGCCAGACCGAACTGGCGGTGCGCAGGCTTGCGCCGCGGCTGGGCATGGATGAGCGTGAGATACGTCGCGCGCTTGCGCAGTCGGATCGCTTGGAGTTCAGTAACAGCGCGCTGCATTCGCAGGTGTTCGCGCTGGCCGATGCGCGCGCCGGGAAGAACTTGCCGCGCGCATTGACTCCCGGCATCCGCCTGGACAGTCCCAAGATCACCCGCGAACTGACCACAGAATGGTTTGCCAATAGAGTCGACAGCCGCTACCGCCAATGCCTGCAAAGGTAGTGCCGAGCCAGGCTCGGCAGGGGCGTCACCGACAAACCTTTGTGGGAGCGGCGTAAGACGCGAGGCAGACGCCAACGAAGTCGCAGGGATAACTGTGATCGGACGGACCATCAGCTTCGCGGCTTACGCCGCTCCCACAATCCACAACCCCACAAGGTCGGTCGGCTTGGATCAGGCCTTGACCGGATGCCGCGCCAGCGCGCGGGCACCAGTGATGATCATGCGGATCATCTGCGACATTTCTTCGATCAACTCAGGGTCGCGCTGTTCGGGCAGATCAATCGCGCTGCCGCCCATGGCGAACACCAGCCGGGTAATGGCTTTGGCGGCCAGGGCGGGCTCATGCAGGGTTGCGCCGTCCAGTGCAGCCAGCCGCACAAGGTCTGCCTTCAGCTCTTCCTCGAAATACTCCAGCTCGCGGTCCACGGCATGCTTGAACGCGTCCGAGCCGGCGGTGCCTTCACGCAACAGCACGTGCATCAGGCGGTCGTCGGCGCGCAACTGCTCCATGAAGGTTTCCACCGACAGGCGGATCACCCCGCGATTGCTGTCGGCCGCGCGCAACCGCGCCTGGCCGATGATGGTGCGCAGTGAACGACCTGCCAGATCAATCAGTGCAACCGTCAATTCATCCATGTCGCGGAACTGACGATAGAACGAATTCGGTGCGATCCCAGCCTCGCGCGCAACCTCGCGCAAGCTCAGCGTGGATACGCTGCGATGCGGGCCGATCAGGGATAAAGCGGCGGCCAGCAGGTCGTCACGCGAGATGGAAGCCTTGCGCGCCGGGTGCAGGTCGTCTTGTGCGGGCAGGGGCTGTTCGCGTGCTGTCATGGGGCTCGGGCCGGTCAGGTCCGTGAATCATAGCCTGTACTGGCAATATACAACTGTATACACAGTCGTATGCTCGGCCGTATAGTGCGCGACATGAGTGCTGTCTACCGCAATACCTCGCCGCCGCCGATCCCCTGGCTGAGTGAAGGTTTCTTTGATTTCTGGTCTTCCCGGGTGCATCCGCTGTGGACGCTGCGGCGGCCATTGGCGAGGTTGGTGGCGCGGCATGAGGCCAGCGCTGACGCCGTCACCCTTGAATTGCAGCCCAATCGCCACTTCCGTGGCGTGCAGGCCGGCCAACACATCAATCTTGGTGCCGAGCTGGATGGGCGGCTGACCACACGCAGTTACAGCCCCGCGGTGCTTGAGAATGGCCGCCTTGCGATCACGGTCAAGCGTATCGCCGGTGGCAAGCTGAGCCAGTACCTGTCTGAACAGGCTGGCATCGGCGAGGTGTTCGCGCTGGGGCAGGCCTTCGGTGAGATGTTGTTGCCGGCAACCCCGGCGCCGAAGCTGGTAATGCTGGCCGCAGGCAGCGGTATCACGCCTATGCGCGCCTTGCTGCGCCAGCTGGATGCGCAGGGCATGCCCGGCTCGGTCGATCTGATTTACTGGGCTCGTCAGCGCGAGCAGCTGTGCTTCGTCGACGAGTTCAATGCCATCGCCGCGCGCCACCCATCGTTCCGTCTGCATCTGGCGGTGACCGGGGAGGTTGTAGCGCGTGTGGGCAGCTATGAGCTCGACGGTCTCGGCGATCTGGGCGCAGCGCATGTGCTGGCCTGCGGTCCCGGCGGCTTTGTCGATGCCGCACGTGCGCGTCTGCAGGCACAGGTGGCGCAGTTCGACAGCGAGGCGTTCAGCGCGCCGCAGCTGGCCGAAGTGGAGCAGGGCAGTGTGCAGATACAGCTGCTCAAAACCGGCCGCACGCTCACCGTGCCGCGTGGCGTTGCCTTGTTGCCTGCGCTTGAAGCTGCCGGCATCAAGCCGGCCAGCGGTTGCCGCATGGGTATCTGCAATACCTGCGTCTGCGGGAAAACCTCGGGCATCACCCGCCATACCTTGACCGGCGATTACGCCAGCGAGCCGTCTGTCCCGCTCAAACTGTGCGTCAACAGCGCCAGTACCGATTTGACCCTGGAGCTGTAAGTCATGTCTTCCGTGCACAACCGCGTGCTTTCTCCCGCCGAGCTGCAGACCTTTGGTGATGAACTGGACGGCGTACGCGCAAGGCACCAGGCCCTGCTCGGTGCCAGCGACGCCCGCTACATCCGTCGGATCGTGGCGGCGGTGCGTTGGACCGGCGTAGCCGGGCGTGCGCTGTTGTTCCTTGGAGCATTCGTACACAGCGTGCTGGTGCCGGCGTGGATAGCCGGTGTGCTGCTGCTCGCGCTGTCCAAGATTCTGGAAAACATGGAGCTTGCGCACAACGTCATCCACGGCCAGTACGACTGGATGGGCGATCCGCAGCTGCAGGGCAAGACCTACGAATGGGATATCGCCGGCACCTCGGAAAACTGGCGCAAGACCCATAACTTCCGCCACCACACCTATACCAACGTACGCGGGCTGGACGATGACATCGGCTACGGCTTGCTGCGGATATTCCCGGAGCAGCGCTGGCATCCGTTCTTCCTCGCTCAGCCGTTTGTGGCAGTGGTGTTCGCGCTGCTGTTCGAGTGGGGTATCGCCATACAGGATCTGCGCATCGGCCGCGTGCTGGTCGGCAAGATGACCCTCAAGCAGCTGTGGAACCAGGCGCGTCCGGTTGGCCGCAAGGCGATGCTGCAGATCCTGAAGGACTATGTGCTGTTCCCGGCATTGGCTGGCCCGTTCTTCCTGCCGGTGCTGCTGGGCAATGTGGCGGCCAACATCATCCGCAACGTCTGGACCTATGTGGTGATCTTCTGCGGTCACTTCACCGCCGATGCCGAAACCTTCCCAAAGGAATGCATCCGCAACGAAGGTCGCGGCCATTGGTATCTGCGCCAGCTGCGCGGCTCATCCAACCTGACCGGCGGCAAGTTGATGAACGTGATGACTGGCAATCTCAGCCATCAGATCGAGCATCACTTCTATCCGGATATCCCGGCCAACCGCTATGCGGCGATGGCGGTGGAGGTGAAGGAGATCTGCGCGCGTTACGGCCAGCATTACAACACCGGCTCGCTGCCGCGTCAGTTCGGTCAAGTGATGTGGCGGATCCTGCGCCATGCCTTCCCGAGCAAGCCGGCGCCGGAACGGCCGTTGGTTGGCGAACCGCAGGCTGAAGCAAGCTGAGGCAGTTGAGTCTGCTGATGGCCTGAAAAGCGGGGGGCCCCCCCCGGCCCCGGCGGCGGGGGGAGGTGTTGGGGGGGTTGTTGGGGCCCGCCCCGGCCCCCGCCGGACAGGGGCCGCCCGGAGCCCG
>NZ_JBRREK010000088.1:0-10452 GCF_056760235.1 Stenotrophomonas sp. STEN018 | reverse complement strand
ATGCTCGGCAGGGGCTCCACTAGTAGAGCCTCAGCCGAGCATGGCTCGGCACTACAGGTGGTGCGCTCGCCTACGCCGCGGGCTCTGCCTCGGCACCACCACGTTGCAGCGGGTCCGGGTACGGCTGGCCGTTCTCGACAAACCCCAGTGATACCGAATTCAAGCAATGCCGTTCAAAGGTCGGCGGCGGGCCATCCGGGAACACGTGGCCCAGATGACTGCCGCAACGTGCGCAGACGATCTCGGTGCGGATCATGCCGTGGCTGATGTCGCGGATCTCACGCACATGCGCCGGATCGAACGGGGCAAAGAAGCTCGGCCAGCCAGTGCCTGAATCGAACTTGGTGCTGGAGCGGAACAGCGGCAGCGCGCACAGGCGGCAGCAGTACACGCCGTCGCGCTTGTTATCCAGGAATACGCCACAGAACGGCGCCTCGGTGCCGTGATGCAGCAGCACGCGCTGTTCTTCGCTACTGAGCCCGGCGATCAGGGCATCACGTTCGGCGTTGCTGGGAGGGGTGAGATCGAAGGCGGTCATGGCGCGGCATCCGTGGGGCAGGTATCAATGGTAGGGGCGGGCCGGGGCCAGTCCAAGCGCGCATTCATGGCGGCGCAAGCTGGGTCGGCGCATGCTCGGCTGGTGGAAGAGCGGGAGATGCCGATGAAACGGATGACATTTCTGACGCTGGTAGTGCTGGTGATCGCGCCGTTGTTCGCACAAGCGCAATTGCAGCAGCCACCGTCACCCACCGCAACGCGCCCGGTGACGCTGCCACCGCCGTCGCGGCCGCCGGTAACGGTGCCATCGGACCAGCGACAGGAAGATGTGCGGCCGCCACAGCCGGTCACCAGACCCAAGCCGGCCCCGAAGGCAAAGCCGATCACCCAGCCAGCGCAGACCGTGCGGCCGATCTATGACAGCAAGGGCCAGCCGGCGCCGCAGATGCGCCAGACCAGCCCAGGCCGGGTATTGGATACCCGCACCAACCGGTACTACGACACAGTGCCCAGTGGACTGGGTCAGCAGGTAGTGCCGCCGCCGGCCGGCACACGCTGAACCTGTAGTGGGGGGGGGCGCGGGGGGGGGGCGGGCGCACACCCACAACCCAACCACCACACCCCCCCCCCCCCCACCCCCCCCCCCCCCCCCCGCCCCCCCCCCCCCCCCCCCCCCCCCCCACTACTCGATTGGCAGGCACAGGGTCTCTTTTACTTCTTCCATCACGATGTAGCTCTTGGATTCGCGTACGTGCGGCAGGGTCAACAAGGTGCTGCCCAGCAGCTTGCGATAGGAGGCCATTTCATTGATGCGCGCTTTCAGCAGGTAGTCGAAATCACCTGACATCAAATGGCATTCCAGCACGTTGGGCAGTTTCAGCGCGGCGCGGCGGAACTCCTCGAAGATGTCGCCGGATTTGTAGGCCAGGCTGATCTCCACGAACACCAGCAGGCTGGCTTTGACCGAGGCGGGGTCCAGCCGCGCGTAGTAGCCGGTGATCACGCCTTCACGCTCCAGCCGGCGCACGCGCTCGGTGCAGGGCGTGGTCGACAGGCCGACGCGCTCGCCCAGCTCGGTGAAGGAGATACGCCCCTCCTGCTGCAGGATGCGCAGGATCTTGCGGTCGATCTTGTCCAGTTCGCGGGTGCGGGTGGCCATGGCGGCTCTGCTTATGATGAACGAAACAGGAAATTACCCTGATCAGGCATATCAATACAGCTAAAAACACTGCTTGACCCTGAATATACTGCGCGGTTCCTAGCCCCTGCCGTCCCGTGCGCAGGGAATGATGTGGTCCGGAGAATGAAAATGCGCGTTCTGGTGCTTGGCAGCGGTGTGATCGGCACGACCAGTGCCTGGTATCTACGGCAGGCCGGCTTTGAGGTCACCGTGGTGGATCGGCAGCCGGCCCCTGCGCTGGAAACGAGCTTTGCCAACGCCGGCCAGCTGTCCTTCGGCTACACCTCGCCATGGGCGGCACCGGGCGTGCCGTTCAAGGCGGTCAAGTGGCTGTTCGAGGAACATGCGCCGCTGGCGATCCGCCCCACCGCCGACATCGCCCAGTACCGCTGGCTGTGGCAGATGCTGCGCAACTGCACCTCGGCCCGCTATGCGGTCAACAAGGCGCGCATGGTACGGGTGTCCGACTACAGCCGTGATTGCATCAACGAGCTGCGCGCCGCCACCGGCATCGACTACGAAGGCCGCCAGCTGGGCACCACCCAGTTGTTCCGCACCCAGCAGCAGCTGGATGCCGCCGCGCAGGACATCGAGGTGCTGCGCGAATACGGCGTGCCTTACGAAGTGCTGGACCGCCAGGGCATCGCCCGGGTTGAGCCGGCGCTGGCCGGCAAGACCGAGATGCTGGTCGGTGCGCTGCGCCTGCCCGAAGACCAGACCGGCGACTGCCAGTTGTTCACCACCAAGCTGGCGGCGCTGGCCGAAGCGGCCGGCGTCGAGTTCCGCTTCGACCAGGACATCGCTTCAATCCAGACCGATGGCGACTGCATCACTGGCGTACGCATCAACGGCAAGCTCGAGACCGCCGATCACTATGTGCTCGCGCTGGGCAGTTATTCGCCGCAGCTGCTGGCACCGCTGGGCATGCAGCTGCCGGTGTATCCGTTGAAGGGTTACTCGCTGACCCTGCCGATCACCAACGCAGCGATGGCGCCGAACTCGACCATCCTCGATGAGAGCTACAAGATCGCCATCACCCGCTTCGAAGACCGCATCCGCGTCGGCGGCATGGCCGAAGTGGCGGGCTTCGACCTGTCGCTGGAACCGCGCCGTCGCGCCACGCTGGAGAAGGTGGTCAAGGACCTGTATCCGGACGGCGGCGACCTGTCGCAGGCCAGCTTCTGGACCGGCCTGCGCCCGGCCACTCCGGACGGCACCCCGGTGATCGGTGCAACGCCTTATCGCAACCTGTTCCTCAATACCGGCCACGGCACCCTGGGTTGGACCATGGCTGCGGGCTCCGGCCGTTACCTGGCCGATCTGATGAGCGGCAAGAAGCCGCAGATCAGCACCGAAGGCCTGGATATTTTCCGCTACGGCAAGGGCCAGCACTGATGCGCCCGGCACAGGCACTGATCGACCTGGACGCCCTGCGTCACAACTACCGGCTGGCCCGCCAGCTCGGCGGTGGCAAGGCCTTGGCGATCATCAAGGCGGACGCCTACGGTCACGGTGCGGTGACTTGCGCACGCGCACTGCAGGACGAGGCCGATGGCTTCGGCGTGGCCTGCATCGAGGAAGCGCTGGAACTGCGTCAGGCCGGTATTCGTGGCCCGATCCTGCTGATGGAGGGCTTCTTCGACGCGGCCGAATTGCCGTTGATCGTCGAGCACGATTTCTGGGTGGTGGTGGCCACGGCATGGCAGCTGGAAGCGGTGGAGGCATTCAAGACCGATGCCACGCTGCGCATCTGGTTGAAGCTGGACAGCGGCATGCACCGTTTGGGTTTATCGCCGGAGGAGTTCCGCGACGCGCATGCACGCCTGACCGCACTGCCGCAGGTTGGCCCGCTGGTGCTGATGACCCATCTGGCACGTGCCGATGAGCTGGAAAGCAACCGTACCCGTGAACAGCTCGATGTTTTCGTACGTGCGACCGAAGGTTTGGCAGGTGAAACCAGCCTGTGCAATTCGCCGGCGCTGTTGGGCTGGCCGGATGTACGCAGTGACTGGGTACGTCCGGGCCTGATGCTGTACGGCGCCGATCCCTTGTATCCGCAGCCCAGCCCGCATGCCGCGCAGCTGCGCCCGGTGATGACGCTGCAATCGCGGGTGATCGCGGTGCGCGAACTCGCCGTTGGCGAGCCGCTGGGTTATGGCGCCCGTTTCGTTGCTGAGAAGCCGACGCGCGTGGGTGTGGTGGCGATGGGCTATGCCGATGGCTATCCGCAGTTCGCACCCAATGGCACGCCGGTGTTGATCGATGGCGTACCGGGGCGACTGATTGGTCGTGTATCGATGGATATGCTGACCGTGGACCTGACCGATCACCCACAGGCCGCGCGTGGCAGCATCGTGCAGTTGTGGGGCAATGCACCGACCATCTCGGAGCTGGCGCCGCGCTGCAATACCAGCGCCTATCGCTTGCCGTGCAGCCTCAAGCGCACGCCGCGGGTGTATTTGTCGGAATAACAGCGGGTTGTAGGAGCGGCGTAAGCCGCGAAGCTGATGATCAATCCGGTTGCAGGAACATCCGTGATTTCATTGTTGTCTGCTTCGCGGCTGATGCCGCTCCTACAAAAGAGCACCGATAGAGCCTCTGCCGAGCATGGCTCGGCACCACAGGTGAAACAAAAAGGGCCGCATCGCGGCCCTTTTTTCCAACCTATCAATTACGAATTACAGCCCGGCAGTACTGCGATCGCTCTGCAGTTCGCGGCGTACCCAATCATTGAGCAGGCGCTTTTCGTAACGCAGCGGGTCGGTGTTGTTGGGCAGGCTGCTGTTGAGCAGATAGCCGGTGTCGGACAGCTTGCGCTCGCCTTGGTCTATGACCTGGCCATTGGCGTCGGTCAGGGTGAACTGCAACGAGATACGCGGCGGATAGATGTCGCGCATGATGCGTACATCGTCCAGGCGCGGGCCATGCCACGGCTCGTAATCACCGGCGCGCTTGATGTCGGTGATGGTCACGTCCAGCTTCTGCCCTTCCGGCAACTGCTTGCTGGCCTGTTTGCGCAGGTATTCGGCCAGATCCTCCACCCAGTCGCCACGCTGGGCATCCCAGCGGTTGCGGCTGTAACGCAGCTCGGTGAACTGGGCCGGGTCAGTCCATTGCACCTGCACCTGGCCTTCGGCGGGCAGGGCACGCGGGGCTTGCGGGTCGGAAACGGTGCGCGGCTTGGCGTCGGCGCCGCCAGCAGCCAGCAGGCAGGCCAGGACAAGTCCGGTAACGGTCAGTGTTTTCATGACGTGCTCCTGAGGACTTTGATGGTGGAAGTGTGCTACTGACAGCTTTACGCTGCAATGAACCCGGTGCCAGTTCGCAGTAGCGGATTGAGCGATGGTTCATCATCACAGGGCGTGGATGGTTTCTCGCCCAGACTGCCGGGCACATCTTCCCCCACTTTGCCGCGTCCTTTCGCCTTTCAGACAATGCCCGCCCCCAACCCGGACTCACCCCTGTCTTTGCTGTCTCTGGATGAAGAGGAACTGGAAAGCTCCAGCCTCTATCGGGAGGCGTTCAATGCGGTGGGCAGTGGTTTCTGTGTGATCGAGCTGGTGTTCGAACACGGCATCGCGGTGGATTTCATCTACCGCAAGGTCAATGCCGGATTCCAGAAGGTTACCGGGCTGAGCAATGTCATCGGCCGTCGTGCCAGTGAGGTAGTGCCGGCGATGGGGGTTGAATGGTTCCAGGCCTTTGGCCGGGTGGTCAGTGATGGCGGTATCAGCCAGTTCGAGCGTGAGGTGTCCGAGCCGGCGCGCTGGTATTCGGTGGAAGCAGTACGCATCGGCAAGCCCGATAAACACCAGGTTGCGGTGTTTCTGTTTGATATCTCCGCACGCAAGCGGATTGAAACCGAACTGGTCGAAAGCGAGGCGCGTTTCAGCGCACTTGCCGATGGCCTGCCGATGCCGGTCTGGGTGGTGGATGACAGCGGCCAGTTGCGCTTCGTCAATACGGCTTTCTTCACTTTTTTCGGTTTGCCCGCCGATCAGGATCTGGGGCCGGACCCATGGCAGCGCTTCCTGCATCCGGATGAACGTGGGTCGTTCGAATACGAATTGCAGGCAGCGTTGAGCGGCCGCACCGAACTGCACGCCAATACCCGCGTGCGTCGCCACGATGGGCAATGGCGTTGGTTGGAGATGAACGCCGTGCCGCGTTTCTCTGCCGATGGCCGCTTTATCGGCTTGGCGGGTAACAGCCCGGATATCACCGAGCGCCGCGAGATTGAAATGGCGCGCGAAGACCTGCTCACCGCCGAGCGCGTAGCGCGCAACGCCGCCGAAGGCATGGCGCGGATGAAGGATGAATTCCTCGCTACCTTGTCGCATGAACTGCGCACACCGCTGACCACGGTACTGGGTTGGAGCGAGCTGTTGCTGCAGCGCATGGAAGCCGATCACCCGATGCGGCGCGGCATGGAAGTGATCGCCAGCAGTGCGATGACGCAGAAGAACCTGATGTCGGACATGCTTGACCTGAGCAGCATGTTGCTGGGCAAGGTGCAGCTGGAAGTGGAAGTGCTGGATCTGTCCGAGCAGCTGCGCGAAGCGGTGCGTGCGCAGGAGCTGGTGGCCGAAGGCAAGGCGCAGACGGTGCTGTTGGACCTGCCCGAGCTGCCGCAGCCAGTGCTGGGCGATGCCACCCGTCTGCAGCAGATTCTGGGCAACCTGTTGTCCAATGCGATCAAGTTCACTCCGGTGGAAGGGCGCATCGAGATCAGCCTGCAGCACGAAGCCGGCTATCTGGTGGTGCAGATCAAGGACGATGGTGACGGCATCGCGGCGGAATTCCTGGAGCATCTTTTCAGTCGTTTCAGCCAGGCCGACAGCACCACTACCCGTCGCCATGGTGGTCTGGGGCTGGGTCTGGCCATCGTCCAACAGCTGACCGAACTGCACGGCGGCAGGGTTTCCGCGGCCAGTGATGGGCCCGGGAAAGGCGCCACGTTCCGGGTTTGCCTGCCCGAGTTCCAAGCGCAGAAAGCGGCACGCCACCCGCGCCGGCGCGTACAACGCGGCCGCATCGGTGAGCAGGTGCTGGTGCCCAATGCCCTGCAGGGCCTGCGCGTGTTGGCGGTGGAAGACCAGGTCGACATGCTGGGCTATATACGTCGCCTGCTGGAAGAACAGGGCGCATCGGTGGTCACCGCCGGCACTGCCGCTGAGGCGCTGGAGCTGCTGGATCTACGCGGGCATACCGCGTTCGATGTGTTGATCAGCGATATCGGCATGCCGGGCATGGATGGCTACGGCCTGATCCATACCTTGCGCGAGACCTTGGGTGTTGGCGGTGAAGAGCTGCCGGCGGTGGCGGTGACCGCGTTGGCCCGCGCTGACGATCGGCGGCGCGCGTTCTCCTCTGGTTTCCAGGGGCATCTGGCCAAGCCATACAGCGTGGCGCAGCTGATTTCGGCGATCCGCGACGCGCGCTTGCCACGCTGAAATATTTGGTTCTTCTCCCAACTGAGGGGAAAAAATCCGACGCAAAGGGACCGGCAGCGGTTTGCGGATGACTCAAATGCTCTGTGGAGGACGCAGGAGATGTGGGAGCGGCGTGAGCCGCGAAGCTCAGGTTGCTGACGCCGCTGGCGTCTGCTTCATCTGAGGATGTCTCTGCTTCGCGGCTTATGGCCCGAGGCCACCAGCGCCGCTCCCACAAAACCTTTGCATGGGTTTCACGCAGAATCGCGTTACTGTGACGGCGTTCACCCGCGGACGCTGCCATGCCCCTGTACGCGCCCCATGTCTACTCCGACCCGATGCTGATCGCATCGCTGGAGGCGCTGCTCGGACAGTTGCCGGAGCAGGCCCGGGTAATGCTGGTCCTCAAGGACGGCAGTCGCGTGGCTGGCACGGTCACCGAGCAGCCGGCATTGCAGCACTTTGCCGACCACAACGAGGAGCCCGGGGTGAACGCGACGGTGCGTCTGGAAGACCTGCTGCGGGCCTGCCAGCAGCATGTGGTGTGGTTGGACAGCGTGTTGCAGGTGCTGCATTTGCCGGCCGCAGAGGCCTGAGGCATGCCATTCCGGGCGGCCCATTCAGCTGCGCGGAGCCGGTGACAGCGGCCGGCCCGGTAGAATGGCCGGCCCTGCTAGACGAATTACCGGCATGCCTGCTCCGCACGACGCTCCGTTGGAAACCCTGTTCCTCCCGTTCTCCAAGGCTGGCCTGCGCTGGCCGCAGGGGCCGGTCCTGTTCCTGCGCGCGCAGGACGGTTGGTCGCTGCGCGAGCATGCCGACGCCGCTCAGTTGGTCTGCTCGCAGAGCTTCCGCCCGTTCGCCGACGCCCTGCAGCGCAGCGGCTGGGAAGTGCGCGATGAGCAGGCGCTGGAGCAGTCCGACGAGCGTTATGCGCTGGTGCTCGTGCTGCCGCCGCGGCAGCGCGACGAAGCCCGCGCGCTGTTTGCGCAGGCGCTGAGCAAGTTGGCCCCGGGCGGCATCATCCTCGCCTGCCAGTCCAACAATGAAGGCGCCCGCTCCGGCGAAAGCGACCTGCAGCAGCTGGCAGGGCTGGGCGGCACGCTGACCAAGAACCACTGCCGCGCCTACTGGTCGGTACCAGCCGAGGGCAAGCACGACGAGGCGCTGCACAAGCGCTGGGCCGCGTTGGATGCCCCGCGCAAGATCGTCGACGGCCGCTTCCTGAGCCGCCCCGGCGTGTTCGCCTGGGACCGCATCGATCCGGCGTCGGCCCTGCTGGTGGAGCAGCTGCCGGCGGATCTGGCCGGCCGTGGCGCCGATCTGGGTGCTGGCTGGGGCTATCTGTCGTCCGAAGTGCTGGCGCGCTGCCCCAAGGTCACCGCGCTGGATCTGTACGAAGCCGAGGCGCGTGCGTTGGCGCTGGCCCGCCAGAACCTGGCCGACGTCGGTGAGCAGGTGAAGCTGGATTTCCGCTGGCAGGACGTCACCGCCGGCATTGATGGTCGCTATGACTTCATCGTCTCCAACCCGCCGTTCCACACCCCGGCGCGCGAAGACCGGCCCGACATCGGCCGTCGTTTCATCGCCGTGGCTGCGCAGTCGCTGCGTCCGGGCGGGCAGTTGTTCATGGTCGCCAACCGCCATCTGCCCTACGAGCAGATCCTGACCGAGAGCTTCGGCCAGGTGCGTGTTGCCGCCGAGCGCGATGGCTTCAAGGTCATCGTCGGCACCCGGGGCCGCGCATGAAGCTGGTCAAGCACATCGCCAACCTCGGTTATGGCAGCCGCAAGCAGGTGCAGCAGATGTTCCGCGAAGGCCGCGTCACCGATGCGCAGGGCGAGGTGCTGTATGCCGACGACAAGGTCGAGCACGACAACATCCGCATAGATGGTGAAGTACTGGACCCGCCGCCGGGCCTGATCCTGATGCTGCACAAGCCGGCCGGCTACACCTGTTCCACCAAGGACCATGGCCGTTTGATCTATGAGCTGCTGCCGGACCGTTTCCGCGACCGCGACCCGGTGCTGTCCAGCGTTGGTCGTCTCGATCGCGATACCTCGGGCATGTTGCTGATGACCGATGACGGCCAACTGCTGCACCGCATCGTGTCGCCCAAGTCGAAGCTGGACAAGGTCTACGAAGCGCAGCTGGCGGAAGATCTGAGCGGCACCGAGACCGCGCAGTTCGCCAGCGGCGCGCTGTTGCTGGAATCGGACGACAAGCCCTTGCTGCCGGCCGAACTCGAGGTGCAGGGCCCGCGCGCGGCGCGACTGACCCTGCACGAAGGCCGCTATCACCAGGTGCGGCGCATGTTCGCTGCGGTGGGCAACCACGTGCAGGCGCTGCACCGTTCGCGCATCGGCGGCCTGGGTCTGGGTGATCTGGCCGAAGGCCAATGGCGTCAGCTCGATGCTGCTGATCTGGCCGTGCTGTTTGGAGAGCAGGCCTGATGGAATTGTTGGTGCGCCCGCAGGCGCTGGTGTTCGACATGGACGGTCTGATGCTGGACAGCGAGCGTGCGCTGATGGGCTGCCTGGAGCAGACCGCGCAGGATCACGGCTATGCATTGCCGCGCCCGTTGCTGCTGTCCTTGATTGGGTCCTCGGACGCGACCACCCGGCAGAAGCTGGCCGATGTGCTGGGCATGCAGCGTACCGACGCGCTGCTGGCTGATTCCTATGCGCGCTATGCCGACATCGTTGATGCCGGCGTGCCGTTGCGGCCGGGCATCATCGAGTTGCTGGAGTTGTTGCGTGAGCACGACATCCCGCGCGCGGTGGCAACCGCCACCCGTTCTCCGCTGGCCCAGCGCAAGCTGGAGGCGGCGGGTTTGCTGCAGTATTTCCAGTTCGTCGCCACCAGCAGTGATGTGGCCCATTCCAAGCCGGCGCCAGACATCTATCTGCATGCTGCACGCGGATTGGGTATTGCTCCAGCGCATTGCCTGGCCTTGGAAGATTCCCCAACCGGTGTACGCGCCGCCTTGGCTGCCGGCATGACCACCATCCAGATTCCGGACCTGCTGGAACCGGACGAAGAAGTGCGCGGCTACGGTCACCACATCACCGCCTCGCTGCACGACGTACGCAAGCTGCTGCAGCAATGGCTGCCGGTAAACGCGGTCTAGGCCTTGCCGTAGTGCCGAGCCATGCTCGGCAGGGGCTCTACCGGGAAATCCAACAGGTAGTGCCGAGCCATGCTCGGCAGAGGCTTCACCAGGAATGCAGCAGCCAGACGCTTTACCTGTAGTGGGGGGGGGGGGGGGGGGGGGGGGGGGGGGGGGGGGGGGGGGGGGGCGGGGGGGGGGGGGGGGGGGGGGGGGGGGGGGGGGGGGGGGGG
>NZ_JBRREK010000087.1:0-10610 GCF_056760235.1 Stenotrophomonas sp. STEN018 | reverse complement strand
CCCCCCCCCCCCAATTTTTGTTGGTTGTGTGGTTCGGCCCTTCCCGTTCCTGGGCCCCCCACTACACCGGTGGCCCCTTCGGCGGTTGTGGGAGCGGCGGCAGCCGCGAAGCCCAAGAATCGTCAGATTACGGACATGCCCGTAATTGCAGCATTGTTGGCTTCGCGGCTGACGCCGCTCCCACAAAACAACGGCAGGCTCAATGCGCCTCGCGGCGCACGTGGCGCACGAAGCGGCGCAGCAGCTGGCGGGCCAGCGGTGCGGCGCTTACCTCGCGGGCGACGCTGCGGGCGCAGCCGCCGTGGCGGGCGATGCAGTCGGCGCGGGCGCGGACGTAGCCGCGCATATGGTGGGTGGCGAATTCCGGGTGGAACTGCAGGCCCCAAGCCTGCTCGCCCCAACGGAAGGCGTGGCAGTTGTCCTGCACCGAGCGCGCCAGCACGGTGGCGCCTTCGGGCGCACGTAATACCGTCTGCAGGTGGGTGGCGTGGGCCGGGAAGCTGGTCGGCAGGCCGGCGAACAAGGGATCGGCCGAGGCCGGGGCTTCCAGCTCCAGCTGGATGGTGCCGGACTCGCGTCCGGCCGGGTTGTAGTCGACCTGCCCGCCCAGCGCATGCGCCAGCAGCTGGTGGCCGTAGCAGATGCCGAGCAGCGGCATGCCGGCGTGGGCGGCGTCGCGCAGCCAGTCGGCGCTGCGTTCGCTCCAGTCGGCGCGGTCGGTGACGAAGGCGGCCGAACCCGTGACTATCGTGGCGGCGAAATCCCCGCGCTCGGGCAACTGCTCGCCGTGTTCGACGTTGACCACCACGGTGTCGGCTTGTTCCAGCCCGGCGGCAACGCGGATCCAGTGCGGAAAACGGCCGTAACGGCGCAGGGTCGGGAACGGTTGCCCGGTTTCAACGATCAAGAACGGCTGGGACTTCATTCCGGCGGCGGCAGTACTGACAGGACTTCCTCGATTGTAGTCAGCCCTGCGGCCACCTTTTCAAGCCCGGTGCGGCGCAGGGTGCGCAGTCCGTCGGCCGCTGCGGCCTTGCTGAATCCGGCCAGATCCATGTCGCGGGTGATCAGGGCGCGCAGCCGCGAACCCAGTGGTAGCAACTCATACAGGCCGATCCGGCCCATGTAACCGGTGCGCCGGCACTCCAGGCAACCGACCGGGGCATATGCCGTGACCACATCTGGTAATGCTTCATGGGCATTACGCAATGGCGCCCAGTCGCTGTCGCTCAGGGTGTCTGGTGTCTTGCAGTGCGGGCAAAGGGTACGCACCAGTCGCTGCGCCAGCACGCCGTTGACGGTGGAGGCGATCAGGTAATGCGGCACGCCCAGATCAAGCAGGCGGGTGATCGCCGAAGGTGCGTCGTTGGTATGCAGGGTGGACAGCACCAGATGCCCGGTCAACGAGGCCTGCACCGCCATCTGTGCGGTTTCCAGGTCGCGGATTTCGCCGATCATGATGATGTCCGGGTCCTGTCGCAGCAGGGTGCGCACACCGGAGGCGAAGTCCAGGTCGATATTGGCCTGCACCTGCATCTGGTTGAATTCGGGCGCGATCATTTCGATCGGGTCTTCCACCGTGCACACGTTCACGTCCGGCGTGGCCAGGCGCTTGAGCGTGGAGTACAGGGTGGTGGTCTTGCCCGAGCCGGTTGGGCCGGTGACCAGCACGATGCCGTGTGGGCGCGCCACCAGCTCGTTCCAGCCAGCAGCTTCTTCCGGACTGAAACCCAGCTGCTCGATGCTCTTGAACGCCGAATCCGGGTCGAAGATACGCATCACGCACTTCTCACCGAAGGCGGTGGGCATGGTCGACAGGCGCATTTCCACTTCGCGCCCGCCCGGCGAGCGGGTCTTGATGCGGCCGTCCTGCGGGCGTCGGCGTTCGGCCAGATCCATGCGGCCGAGCACCTTGACCCGACTGACCACCGCGGTCATCACCGAAGGCGGCAGTTCGAACACCTTGTGCAGCACGCCGTCGATGCGGAAGCGCACGCGGCCCTTGTCGCGGCGCGGCTCCATGTGGATGTCACTGGCGCGCTGTTCATAGGCGTATTGCAGCAGCCAGTCAACGATGCTGACCACATGGTGGTCGTCGGCGTTGACGTCACCGGCGCTGCCCAGCTCCACCAACTGCTCGAAACTGGGCGGAGCGACGCCGTTGCCGCCGTCACGGGCGTCGCTGCGTGCGCCGCGTACCGAGCGGGTGACGCCGAAGAACTCCATCGAATAGCGGTGCAGGTCCAGCGGATTGACCAGCACCATGTCGATGCGGCGACGGGTCAGGTGCTGCAGGTCGGGTAACCATTCGCGCGCCATCGGCTCGCTGGTGGCCACCAGCACGCGCTCGCTGTCCACGCCCAGCGGCAGGATGCGGTGGCGGCGCGCATAGGCATGCGAGACCACGGCGGTGGCACCGGACACGTCCACCCGGGTTGGGTCGATACGCAGGTAGCGGGTCTGGGTGCGTGCGGCCAGCCACTCGGTCAGGCGTTCCAGGCCGAGCTCGCCGGCGCCGGTGGCGGCGGCCAGTTTCAGGTTGGCCAGCAGCACCAGCGGATGCACTTCACTGGCATTGCGCGCGCCCTGGGCGGAGAAACGGATCCGCTCCTGGTCGTGCGCGGCCACCAGTCCGTCGGCCAGCAAGGCGCTGGCGATATTGGAAAACTGCAGTCTTCCCGGGGCGATAGCTACCTGCGGTGACGGTGCCTGAGAGCCTTCCATAGCAGCGTTTTCCACCCCAAACCCCTTGCTGGCGCGGCCATCGCGCGGTCGGTCGCTATACTAACGCACCCCTTACGTACGGCTCAGGCAGCATGTCCGCGACTCCCCCCGTTTCGATTACCTTCCAGGGCCTGATCCAGACCCTCAACGATTTCTGGGCGAAACAGGGCTGTGTCTTGATCCAGCCGCTGGACCTGGAAGTCGGTGCCGGTACCTTCCATCCGGCCACCTTCCTGCGCTCGATCGGCCCGGAAAGCTGGAATGCCGCCTACGTACAGCCTTCGCGCCGTCCCACCGATGGCCGCTACGGCGAAAACCCCAACCGCCTGCAGCGCTACTACCAGTACCAGGTGGCGATGAAGCCGAGCCCGGACAACATCCAGCAGCTGTACCTGGACTCGCTCAAGGCGCTGGGCATCGATCCGCTGGTACACGACCTGCGCTTCGTCGAGGACAACTGGGAATCGCCGACCCTGGGTGCCTGGGGCCTGGGCTGGGAAATCTGGCTCAACGGCATGGAAGTCACCCAGTTCACCTACTTCCAGCAGGCCGGCGGCCTGGAGTGCAAGCCGGTACTGGGCGAAATCACCTATGGCCTGGAGCGGCTCTGCATGTACCTGCAGAACTGCGACAACGTCTACGACCTGATCTGGACCTATGGCCCGGACGGCACCCCGGTCACCTACGGCGATGTCTACCTGCAGAACGAGGTAGAGCAGAGCACCTACAACTTCGAGTACGCCGACGTGGAAGAAATGTTCCATCGCTTCGACGCCTGCGAGAAGGAAGCGCAGAAGCTGGTGGATGCCGGCCTGCCGCTACCTGCCTATGAACAGGTCTGCAAGGCCTCGCATTCGTTCAACCTGCTCGACGCGCGCCGCGCCATCTCGGTGACCGAGCGCCAGCGTTACATCCTGCGCGTGCGCACGTTGTCGCAGGCGGTGGCCAAGCTGTACGAGGCCAAGCGCCTCGAAGCAGTCGCCGCCAAGGAGGTGCAGGCATGAGCATGCAACCGCTGCTGATCGAACTGGGCGTGGAGGAGCTGCCGGTCAAGGCGCTGCCTGGCCTGGCGCAGGCCTTCTTTGATGGCGTGATCGATGGTCTGGCCAAGCGTGGCGTGGCCTTCGAGCGTGGCGATGCCAAGCCGCTGTCGACCCCGCGTCGTCTGGCGGTGTTGTTGCCGGGCGTGGAAACCGAACAGCCCGAGCAGCACTCGGAAGTGTTCGGCCCGTACCTGAACATCGCGCTGGATGCCAATGGCGAACCGACCAAGGCGCTGCAGGGTTTCGCCGCAAAGGCCGGCATCGACTGGACCGCGCTGGAGCGCACCACCGATGCCAAGGGCGAGCGTTTCGTGCTGCGTTCGGTGACCCCGGGCGCGCAGACCGCCAGCCTGCTGCCGGAGATCCTGCGCGAAGCCATCGCCGCCATGCCCATCCCCAAGCCGATGCGCTGGGGCAACCACGAATACGCCTTCGCCCGCCCGGTGCATTGGCTGGTGCTGCTGCACGGCAACGACATCGTGCCGGCCGAGTTGCTGGGCCTGAGCTCGGACCGCTTCAGCCGTGGCCACCGTTTCATGGCCGACAAGCAAGTGTGGCTGAGCAACCCGGCCGACTACGTTGAATCGCTGAAGGCGGCCAACGTGCTGGTCGACGCCGACGCGCGCCGCGAGCGCATCGTCGCCGAGGTCAATGCCGCAGCCGTCCAGGCTGGCGGCGTCGCCCGTATCACCGATGACAACCTGGAGCAGGTGGTCAACCTGGTCGAATGGCCGGCGGCGGTGCTGTGCAGTTTCGAGCGCGAATTCCTGGCCGTGCCGCAGGAAGCGCTGATCGAGACGATGGAGATCAACCAGAAGTTCTTCCCGGTGCTCGATGGTGGCGGCAAGCTGACCGAGAAGTTCATCGGTATTGCCAATATCGAATCCAAGGACGTGGCCGAGGTTTCCAAGGGCTACGAGCGCGTGATCCGCCCGCGCTTCTCCGATGCCAAGTTCTTCTTCGACGAAGACCTCAAGCAGGGTCTGGTCGGCATGGGCGACGGCCTGAAGACCGTCACCTACCAGGCCAAGCTGGGCAGCGTCGCCGACAAGGTGCAACGCGTCAGCGCGCTGGCGCAGATCATCGCGCCGCAGGTGGGTGCCGATCCGGTCCAGGCCAAGCGTGCCGCCGAGCTGGCCAAGAACGACCTGCAGTCGCGCATGGTCAATGAATTCCCGGAACTGCAGGGTATTGCTGGCCGTCATTACGCGATTGTCGGCGGCGAATCGCCGTCGGTGGCGCTGGCCATCGACGAGAGCTACCAGCCGCGCTTCGCCGCCGATGACATCGCACTGTCGCCGCTGGGCAAGGTGCTGGCGATTGCCGAGCGCCTGGACACGCTGGCTGGCGGTTTTGCCGCAGGTCTGAAGCCGACCGGCAACAAGGACCCGTTCGCGCTGCGCCGTAACGCGCTGGGTCTGGCCCGCAGCATCATCGAGTCGGGTTTTGATCTGGATCTGCCGGCATTGTTGGCTTCGGCCAATGCGGGTCTGGCCGAGCGCAAGGTGCAGGCCGATGCAAACGAGCTGTACGACTTCATCATCGACCGCCTGAAGGGCTATTACGCCGACAAGGGCGTGCCGGCCACCCACTTCAACGCCGTCGCTGAACTGCGCGTGGCCTCGCTGTACGACTTCGACCGCCGCATCGATGCCATCGGCACCTTTGCCCAGCTGCCGGAGGCGGAGGCATTGGCTGCGGCCAACAAGCGCATCCGCAACATCCTGCGCAAGGCTGACGGCGAGATCCCGGGCATGATCGACCCGGCGCTGCTGCGTGAGCCGGCCGAGAGCGAACTGGCTGAAGCCGTGGCCGCCGCCATCGACGACACCGGCACCGCGCTGTCGCACAAGGACTACGTAGCCGTACTCGGCCGCCTGGCCCGCCTGCGCCCGCAGGTCGATGCGTTCTTCGATGCGGTGATGGTCAATGCCGACGACCTGGCCCTGCGCGGTAACCGGCTGGCGCTGCTGCGCACGCTGGGTGACCGCCTCGGCAGCGTCGCCGCGATCGAACACCTGTCCAGCTGAGGCATGGATGCCGCCGCTTCCTGGCAGTCCGCACAGGCCGCATTGGCCCAAGGCGATATGCCCGGAGCGCGGCGGCACTTGCTGCGGTTGCTGGAGCTGCAGCCAGGGCATCGTTATGCGCGGGTGATGTTGGCGGGCACCGTGCTGGCGCAATCGCGCGTGCGCGAAGCGGTCGCGCAGTTGCGGCAGGCTGCAGCGGGCAGCCATGACGACCCGGCCCTGCTGTTGCGTATCGCCCAGGCCCTGCTGCGGGTAGGCGACAGCCAGAGCGTGGCGCAGCTGATGCAGCAGGCCTGCATTGGTCACTGCGCAGATCCGGTTGTGCTGGCATCGTTGGCGCACGTGTTCCAGGCCTTGGGCCTGCATGTGGATGCGCTGCGCTTGATGCAGCAGGCCAGCCGGCGCGGTTTTGACAACCCCGATTTCCAGTATTTCCTGGGCGTGCAACTGCAGTTCAATGGGGACCTGGATGCCGCCGAGCAGGCCTTGCTGCGTTGCCTGCAGGCCCGGCCTGGCTTTGGCCGTGCCGCGCTCAGTTTGTCGCGCCTGCGGCGACAGACGACGCAGGCCAATCACGTTGACGCCCTGCGCCGGCAGCTGCGGCAGGCGTCGGCCAGCAACGAAGATACCGCCGCACTCTGGTTCGCGCTGTACAAGGAATTGGAAGACCTGGGCGAGGATGGCGCGGGCTGGGAAGCATTGAGCACCGGCAATGCGCTGATGTGGCAGCAATTGCGGCACGACGGCGAGGCCGACGCCGCGCAGCATCAGGCGATGGCGGCACTGGCCGGCGAAGGTGTTTTTTCCGCCGCTGCCCCGGCAGCAGTGGATGAGGGCGCGCAACCGATCTTCATCGTCGGCATGCCACGCTCGGGCACGACGGTGCTGGAGCGGATGCTGGGCAATCACTCGCAGGTGCTGTCGCTGGGTGAGCTTGGCGACTTTGCCCAGCAGTTGCGCTGGCAGGCGGATCAGGCCGGGCGCGCGTTGCTTGATCCGGCCTTGCTACAGGCGCTGCCGTCGCTGGATTACGCGCAGGTGGGGCGTGGCTATCTGCACCAGACACGCTGGCGATTGGCTGGGGAGCGTCGCTTTGTCGACAAGCTGCCGCCCAACTATCTGTTGGCCGGCCCGATCGCGCGCGCGTTGCCGCAGGCGGTGATTGTTTACGTGCGCCGTGACCCGATGGCGGTGTGCTTTTCCAACTACCGCGCAATGTTCGGCGCATCGTATGCCTATAGCTACAACCTGCAGGCGCTGGCCGCACACAGCCGTGCCCATCGGCAGTTGATGCAGGCCTGGCAGCAGTACCTGCCAGGGCGAGTGCTGGAGATCGACTACGAGGCGCTGGTGGCCGATCCGCAGGCGGTGCTTGCGAACATCCTGCAGCACTGCCAGTTGCAAGCGGAGGCGGGCGCAACCGATCTGACCCGCAATGCAGCGGCCAGTGCGACGCTCAGCAGCGTGCAGGTGCGTGAGCCCCTGCATACCCGCAGCATCGAGCAATGGCGCCGCTATGCGACCCAGTTGCAGCCACTGCGCGAGGCGCTGGCGATAGATTGAAAAACAAGGAGCGGCCGAAGCCGCTCCTTGTTTACATCACGATTGCAGCAGCGCGCTGTCGCGTTACTGCTTGCCACCGAAGCGCCAGTTCAACTCCAGCATGTAGGAGCGGCCGTAGGCGTTGTAATTGAAAACGTTGTAGTACGGGTAGACGTTGTAGGTGTTGTCACGCGGGGCCATCTTGTTGGCCAGGTTGTTGACGGTCGCGCTCAGCGATATGTCGTCATTCACCGCGTAATCCACGGTCAGGTTGAAGGTCGTCCACGCCGCCACACGGCCGGCGTTCTTGGCGGCATAGCCGTCGATGGAATCCTGCGCCGCGTAGTTCGGGGTGCGGCCATAACGGATGCCATACAACGTCGAGGTCCATGGGCCCTTCTGCCAGCCCAGCGTGCCGCTGAAGATGTTCTTGAACTCCGAGGAATAGTACGGATCGGAGAGCAGATCGATGGTCGGGTCTTCGGGGTACTGTTGGTTGTCGTGCTTGAGGGTGACGTTATAGCGCGCGCCAAACATGAAGCTGCCCCAGTTGTCCGTGCCCAAGCGGTAGTTGAGGTTGGCGGTGATGCCGCTGACGTCCTCGTTGGACACGTTGATGGGATTGGTGCGTACGGTCTGGATCTGGTTGGGCTGCGGGGCATTGGCACCGGCGCGGCCGATGCGTGCCAGTGCGTCCACGCAGGTCGGCGACGTCGCGTCGAGCTGGCCCAGGCGGCAGGCCGACTCATTGCGCAGCAGTTGGTCCAGATCCAGGTCGGAGACCTTGTTGTCGATCTTGATACGGTAGTAATCGGCGCTGACGGTGAAGTCGGCGTTGGGTGACCAGACAACACCGCCGCCCCAGGATTTGGCGGTGATGGACTTCAGGTCCGGGTTGCCCATGCGTGAGCCCTTGACCTGCTCGGCGTTGTATTTGCATTGGCCGATGGGCGTGCCTGCGTCTTCGGTGGCGCAGCGGTAGTAGTCGGGAACCTGGGTGTAATAGCCACTGGCGCCGGCAAATACGTAGGACATGTCCGGCGCCTTGAAGGCGGTGGCGTAGTTGGCGCGGAACAGCAGCGAATCGATTGGACGGAACTCCAGGCCGGCCTTCCAGGTGGCCTTGGAGTCACTGCCGGCGTTCTTGTTCTTGTAGTCGTCGTAGCGGGCGGACAGGTTTGCGGTCAGCATCTTGAAGATCGGCACGCGGAACTCGACCGCAGTGGCCCAGTTGTCGCGCTTGCCATGGCCCTGGGTGCCGCTCAGGCCCCAATAGTCGCCGTTGACGACGCCCGGATCGGTGGGGTTCTCCCAGGATTGCTGGCCGCCCTGTACGACAGCAGCAAAGCCCACATCACCGGCTGGCAGCGAGAACAGCGAGGTATTGGTGACCTGCAGGTTCAGGTTCTGCGTCCAGGTTTTGGATTTGGTGCGGATTTCGCCCTGGAAGCTGCGGTACTGGGCCGGCGTCAGTGCCTGATAGAACCCTGCGTCATTGGGTTCGTAGATCGGGTAACCGTAGTAATCACCCAGCTGCGGCCCCAGGAACTGCTGACGGAAGAAGTCTTCCATCTTGTCCTTCAGCGGCCACCATTGGCGACTGTCGATGCGGTATTCCGAACGTGCGTAGTAGGCGTTGTAGTCCCAGTTGGATTGGCCAATGGCGCCCTTGATGCCGGCTGCGATGTTGTAGGAGTCCGATGTCTGGCGCTCATTGTTGAAGTTCAGGTCGCCGGTTTCTTCTGGCGAAAAAATGTGCTGATAGCTTTCCAGGTCGCCGGTCAGCTGGTTGAAGATATAGCCGCTGGTATCGATCGAGGGCTGCCAGAAGCGCGAGCCGCTGTTGCTCTGGGTCTTGCTGTGGTTGAGCAGCAGGGTGGCATACAGGTCGGCGTTGTCGCTGAGTGCGTAGTTGAGGTTGGCGTAGCCGGCGGCGCTGCGCTCCTTGTTCATGATGGTTGCGTAGCCGGGCTCGTAGCGGCTGCCGCAATAGTTGCCGCGGTTGGGCCGCGTGTCATAGATGGTGGTGCCCCGATACAGCCCAGCCAACGGCGCACAGGCATCGGCACCCGGGTCGATATAGCTGCCATCGGAGGCGTTGTGCACGAAGGTGCGCACACCGTAGCGTGCGCTTGCATCCGGGTTGTCGTTGGTGGAGTCGATGTCTTTGCGGTTGAACCCGTAAATCGGATCCTGGTTGTTGAGCTGCACACCCCAGGTCAAGTCCAGCTTGTCCCAGCTCTGCCCGCCGGTGAGCTGGAAGCGCTGGTTGTTGCCACCGCCGCCGTCGTAACTGCCGATGCGGAAGTCCGCCTGGATGCCATCGATGTGCTTCTTGAGGATGATGTTGACCACACCGGCGATGGCGCTGGAGCCGTAAATAGAGGATTGGTTGCCGGGGGCGATATCGATGCGTTCGACCATCGCGGTCGGAATGCTGGCCAGGTCGACGAAGTTGCTCTGGCCGTTGTACAGCAGCGGATAGTCGGCCATCGGCCGGCCATCGATCAGCACCAGGGTGAAGCCTGGATCCAGGCCGAGCAGGCTGATCGGTTTGGCGGCGGAGGTGAAGCCGCCCGAATACTGGCTGTCCTGGACGGCGCCGGTGGCCAGCGGCTGCGAACGCAGGACCTCGTAGACATCCTTGAAGCCCTGCTTCTGGATGTCCTGGGCGGTGATCGAGGTCACCGGTGTGGCGTTTTCAACCTGCACCTGGGGGATCAGCGAGCCGGTGACGGTGATCTTGTCGAGGGTTTCGATTTTCTTCTTGCTGCTGTTGTCATCGCCCTGTGACTGGGCAAACGCAAAGGGCGCGTACGCGGCAATGACGGTGCACACGGCCGTGCTCAGGAGTTGTCGTTTCATCATGGGTACCTGGACTTGTGGAAGTGCCTGGGCCCAGTCAACCGGTAGCTCCTTCCTGGAGCGTAACTACCCGGGACAGCATCACAACGTGTTCTAGGAACCGGAGCGGCTGGGTGCTTTACGATAATTTAACTGTGCCCGTCAAATTGGCGTGATGATCCGGTCAGCATGGCGGCCGCTGTCGTGGCGCGGCTGTGGGCGGCGCGGCGTTGCGGTTGGCCGTCGAGGGGGCTGGGCCGCGCCCGATGGCGCGATGTAGATTGCTTTGCCGTGCTCCGGACAAAACCAATGTAGTGGGGGGGGCGGCGAGGGCGGGGCGAGGGGGGGGGGGGGGCGGCCCGGGCACGGGCGGGGGGGGGGCGGGGGCGGGGGGGGGGGGGGGGGGGGGGGGGGGGGGGGGGGGGGG
>NZ_JBRREK010000086.1:0-10726 GCF_056760235.1 Stenotrophomonas sp. STEN018 | reverse complement strand
GGGGGGGGGGGGGGGGGGGGGGGGGGGGGGGGGGGGGGGGGGGGGGGGGGGGGGGGGGGGGGGGGGGGGGGGGGGGGGGGGGGGGGGGGGGGGGGGGGGGGGGGGGGGGGGTTTGGGGGCGGGGGGCCCCCCGCGAAGCTGGCGGTATTGGATCGCCGGCAGCTTGTGGCATCTGATTGATTTCTTGCTTCGCGGCTGACGCCGCTCCTACAAAAAATCGGTGCCCAAAGCTTTGTCCACAAAAAAACCGATGCCAGAGCTCTGGCATCGGTTTCGAGGCGGCTTACAGCTTATGCCAGCTGGATCAGAACTTCGGATCGAACTCGGCGGCGTAGCCGGTGTTGACGAGTACCTTCTGCAGGGCTTCGCACACCTTGATGTTGCCAGCCACGACCTGCTGGGTCTCAGGGCCGCGCGAATCCATGCGGTCCAGCGGGGCGCCGCGGTAGTTGCAGACCTTGCCGCCGGCTTCACGGACCAGCAGCACGCCGGCAGCGATGTCCCATGCCTTCACGCCTGCTTCGAAGTAGGCGTCGGCGCGGCCACAGGCCACGTAGGCCAGGTCCAGCGCGGCGGAGCCGGTGCGGCGCACGTCTTCGGCCTGCACCAGCAGGGTGTCAACGGTCTTGAGCTGGCTGCTGGCACGGCTGCGTTCGCGCGGAGCGAAGCCGGTGTGGATCATCGTGCCTTCCAGGTCCTTGCGGTCGGACACGCGCAGACGGCGGTCGTTGAGCACGGCGCCATTGCCCTTGGAGGCAGTGAACAGTTCATTGCGCAGCGGGTCGAAGATCACCGCGTCGGTCGGCTCGCCGTTTTCAACCAGGGCGATGGAGACACAGTAGTGCGGGAAGCCGCGCAGGTAGTTGCTGGTGCCGTCCAGCGGGTCGATCACCCACATCATGCGGTTGACGCCCTGCAGGCCGCCTTCTTCGGCATAGATGCCGTATTCCGGATAGGCGCGCTTGAGTTCCTTGACGATTACTTTCTCAGCGTCGGCATCGACTTCGCTGGCGTAATCCATCCGACCCTTCTGTACCACGTTGAGGGCTTCAAGCTTGTTGATGTTGCGGAGCAGGACGTTGCCGGCGAGGCGAGCGGCCTTGACCATGACGGTTACGGCGGGTTTCTGCATGGCTAAAGGCTCCCGTGAGGGCAGAGATCGGATTGGCGGGGGAAAAGAGCAGGTCCGGCGCAAAGGCCGGCCGCGCAGTTTACCATCTACAGCTGTCTCGCTCCTGATTTTTTAACGCCATGTCTGTTTCCGCTCATATTCGTTTCGTTCTTGTTGGCACCCAGCACCCCGGCAACATCGGCGCGGCGGCCCGTGCGATGAAGACCATGGGGCTGGCGCGGCTGGTCCTGGTGGCCCCGGAAAAGCCCTTGGACGAGGACGCCTTCCGGCGCTCGGCCGGCGCCGAGGACGTGCTCGGCGATGCGCCGGTATTCGCCACCCTGGCCGAAGCCGTGGCCGATTGCCGGCTGGTACTGGGCTGCACCGCGCGCTCGCGACGGGTGCAGCTGGAAGAGCTGCTGCCCGAAATGGCCGGCCAGCGCGCCGTGGCCAAGGCCGGTGAGCCCGCCGAAGTGGCCTTTGTATTCGGTCGCGAGCGCACCGGCTTGACCAATGAAGAGCTGCAGCTCTGCCACGCAGCCGTGCATATCCCGTCCGATCCTGAATTCAGCTCGCTGAATCTGGCTGCCGCGGTGCAGGTTCTGGCCTACGAGGTGCGCATGGCGGCGCTGGAATCGCAGCCCACCGCAGCGGCGCCGGTATCGGTTGAGTCGGGTCAGGACGAAGCGCCGGCCAGCCATGCGCAGTTGGAGGGGATGTTCGGCCAGCTGGGCGACACCTTGGAGCAGATCGACTTCCACAAGGGCCGCGCCCCGGAGTCGGCCATGCGCAAGCTGCGTCGTCTTTTCATGAAGGCGGAGCTGACCGAGCAGGAGGTGCGGCTGATGCGAGGCATTCTGTCCGATGCCCAGCGTATGGCCCGCCTGGCCTCGGCTGACAAAGGCTGAGGCCGGCGTCACGCTTTGCTAAAAGCGGTACTCTGTGGGGATGGATTAGGGGGTGTCGTTTTGGGTGTCTTGCGATGGCTTTGGGGAGCCGCACTGACACTGGCTGCACTGCAGCCCGTAGCGGTGGGGGCGGTTGATCGTTCGGTATTGGTCTTGGGGCGGATCAGCGATGATCCGAAGTCGCATTACGACCAGCTCAAGCCACTGCTGGACTATGTGGTGCCACGCATGCGCGAGGTCGGGATCGTCGAAGGACGCATCCTGATGGCCAAGGACGCGCAGCAGATGGGTAGCTATCTGCGGCGTGGCCGGGTTGATTGGGTCACCGAGACTTCCGGCACGGCGATGGCGCTGGGCCAGCGGGCGGGCGCGAAGCCGCTGCTGCTGACCGAACGCAATGGCGTGGGCACGTATCACAGCGTGTTCTTCGTGCGCCGTGACAGCCCGGTAACCACGCTGGAGGAGCTGCGTGGGCGCACCTTGGCGATGCAGAGCGCGCTGTCCACCAGTGCCTATCTGGTGCCCGCCATGGAGCTGCTCGACCACAACCTGCAGCCTGAAATACTGCTGGACCCGCGCGATACCCCGGTCGAGGACTCGGTGGGATATGTGTTTGTGCGTACGGAATTGAACATATCCACCTATGTGCACAAGCGCGTGGTGGATGCCGGGGTGATCAGCAGCATCGACTGGAGTGACAACCAGGCGATGCCGCCAGCGTTCCGCCAGGACATGCGGGTGCTGTACCGCAGCGAGCCGATCCCGCGTGCGGTGGAAATGGTGCGTTCCGACCTGGATCCGGCGGTGCGTGACCGCCTGCAGCAGGTGTTGCTGCAAGCCAGCAGTGACCCAGTGGCCGGGCCGGCGCTGGCCAAGTTTTTTGGCACTACAGGCTTTCATCCCGTAGACCCGGAGAACCTGCGCGCACTGGAGCGTCTGCGCCGCGGTCTGGCCCGGATCCGGATGGAGGTGGAATGAGCAAGCCACGGTTTGGATTGCAGGCTCGATTTCTGGCCGCCAGCGCCGTGGTGCTGCTGGTGGTAGTGGCTATCGTCGGCCTGATGTTGGTGCGTCAGGCCGCCGCCCAGCGCGAGGCCTTGCGCAACAGTGGCGAAGTGCTCAGCCAGGTGTTCGATCAAGGCGTGCGAGAGCGCGGCACCGCTTTGGCCAATGCTTTGGCCGATACGCTGATAAATCCGCTGTACTACTCGGATCTGGCTGCTATCGGTACGGCGGTGCGCAATACCGCGCGGCAGAAATCGGTCAGCTATGTGCTGGTGTACGACCCGGACGGGCGGCTGATTCACGACGGCTCCTTCGACGTGGCCGGTTATGGCCAGCCGATGAATGATCCGCTGGCCAAGGCAGCGGTGCGTTCGCTCAAGCCGCTGGTGCAGGAGTCGCCCTCGATACTTGAAGTGGATGTGCCGCTGGCGATTGGTGGTGAACCGCTCGGTGGCCTGCGCGTAGGTATGAATCTGGCACCGGTGCGCGCCCAGGAGGCCAAGTCCATGCAGGCGCTGGAGCAGCGCATGCAGGAGACCCAGCGGCGGGAGCTGGGCTGGGCCTTGGGCCTGATGCTGCTGTTGCTCGGCTTCGTCTGCGTGATGGCGTTCTACGTGCAGTACACGCTGGTGCGGCCGATCCGCTGGTTGGGCGTGGCGGCGCAGCGTATCGAGCGCGGCGATTACCTGATCGAGGCGCAGGCGACCCGCCGCGGCGACGAGGTCGGTGAGCTGCTGCGCACCTTCGATCGCATGAGCCAGAGCATCGCCCGGCACGACCGCGACGTTCGCCAGATGGCCTATACCGATGCCCTCACCGGCTTGACCAACCGTCTGGCTTTCCGCGAGGCCCTGGACCACCGCTTGTTGCGTGCGCAGGCGGCCGGACGTGGGTTGGCGCTGTTGTTCATCGATATTGACGAGTTCAAACGGGTCAATGACACGCTGGGGCACGAGGCCGGTGACGACGCCTTGCTGCAGTTTGCGCAACACATCTCCAACGCCGTTGAGCAGATTGGCGGCGATGACGCCTTGCTGGCCCGGTTTGGCGGTGACGAGTTCGTCATCCTGATCAGCCAGGGCCAAAGCAGCGCTGCCGAGACCGCCAAGCTGCTGGCAGAGCGGCTGGTGATCGACCTGGGCAAGCCGCTGCAGGTACAGCAGCGCGAGATTTTCCTTGGCAGCTCGATTGGTATCACCCTGTTCCCGGAGGACGCAGCGGATGCCACTGCGTTGCTGAAGAACGGTGATATCGCGATGTACCAGGCCAAATTGGCCGGCAAGAACTGCTTCCGTTACTACAGCCTGGCCATGGACCATGCGGTGGAGCGGCGCCTGCATCTGGAGCAGGAGCTGCGTGGGGCCTGGGAACGCAACGAGCTGCGGCTGGTTTACCAGCCGATCTTCCGCACCCGCGACCGCATGTTGTGTGGCGTGGAAGTGCTGCTGCGCTGGGATCACCCGGCGCTGGGCGCGATCCCGCCGTCGGTATTCATCGATGTGGCCGAGCAGAGCGGGCTGATCCAGATGATCGGCCCCAAGGTGCTGCGCGCTGCCTGTGAGCAGGCCCAGCAGTGGCCGCGCAATTCGATAGGCGAGGAGTTGTTCATTTCGGTCAATGTCTCGCCCAAGCAACTGCGCAACGGAGACCTGCTGCAGGAGGTCGAAAGCAGCCTGCTCGGTTCCGGGCTGGCTGCTTCGCGCCTGCATCTGGAGCTGACCGAGACGGCGGTGATCGGCGATGAGATGCTGGCTGTCTCCTTGCTGGAGAAGCTGCACCGTGCCGGGGTGAAGGTGTGGCTGGACGACTTCGGTACCGGCTTCTCCGGGCTCAGCCATCTGCGCCAGGTGCCGGTGGACGGGGTCAAGATCGACCGCAGCTTTGTCGCCGACATGGAGCGTGACGCCGACGATCTGGCGTTGACCACGGCCATCATTGCGATGGCCCATGCGCTGGGTATTACCGTGGTGGCCGAGGGTGTGGAGCAGGAGGCGCAGTTCGAGCTGCTCAGCCAGCGCGGCTGTGATCTGGTCCAGGGTTACTGGCTGGGGCGGCCTCTGGAAGCGGCTGGGCTGGTAAGCCTGCTGGAACGCGGCGCGATGGCGGCGGTGCGCTGATCTGGCCGATTGGCTTGGCCGCCTTGGCGCAGCCGCTCCAGCTCAGAGCGGCCGCTTGCTGGTGTCGCCGGCGATCTCGCGTACGAGTTTTGGCACCAGATAACCGGACAGCCGGGCCATCAGCCCGGCGTGCAGGGCCAGTGCCTGCTCGTCGCTGACCTCAAAGTGGGCCGCGCCCTGCACCTTGTCCAACTGGTACAGGTAATACGGCATCACCCCGGCGGCAAAGCTGCGCTCGCTCAATGTTGCCAGTGCGTCCAGCCCGTCATTGACGCCGCGTAGCAGCACTGCCTGATTGAGCAGTTGCGCGCCGGTGGCGCGGATGCGGGCCAAGGCGGCATCCACCTGGGCGTCGAATTCATTGGCGTGGTTGGCGTGCAGCACGAAGGCCACTGGCCAGGGCAGGCTGCTCAGCCACTGCACCAGACTATTGTCGACGCGCTCGGGCAGAACCACCGGCAGGCGGCTGTGGATGCGCAGGCGCTTGATATGCCCGATGGCGGCCAGGGCATCGGTCAGCTCGGCCAGCTTGGAGGTGTTCAGCGACAGCGGGTCGCCACCGGACAGGATGACTTCGTCGATGTCCGGGTCGGCCGCGATCGCCGCCACGGCCTCCTGCCAGCCACCCTTGGCGGCGTTCTCGCCGGCATAGTCGAAGTGGCGGCGGAAACAGTAACGGCAGTTGATCGCGCAGCTGCCGGTGGTCACCAGCAGGGCGCGGCCACGGTACTTCTGGATCACCCCGGTGGCTTTCTTGGCCGCGCCGTCGCCAACGGCATCGAAGCTGAACCCGGGGACGACCTGCATCTCGTCGGTGATCGGCAGTACCTGTCGCAGCAGCGGGTCGGCCGGGTCGCCGTGGCGCATGCGCGCCACAAAACCGCGCGGCACCCGCAGCGCGAACTGCGCCAGCGCATCGGCCGAAACGCCCGCCGCTTCAGCATCCAGCCCCAACACTGCCAGCAGCTCGGCCGGGTCGCGGATGGCTTGGCGCCAGTGCGCCTGCCAGCGGTCGTCGGGCAGGGTCAGGATGGCTTTTTCTGGAGTGAGGGCGGGGGCTGCGGTTATCATTGGCGGTCAGAAAAACAGATGGCCCACCAGATGGCGGGCGTTCCATTCTAATCCGGCCGCCCGCAACACGCGGCGGTTTTGCCAATTCAGGAGTTTCAGCATGGCCAGTTACGGCATGAACGACGTAAAGAACGGGATGAAAATCCTGGTCAACAACGCCCCGGCGGTCATCATCGACACCGAGTACGTCAAGCCGGGCAAGGGCCAGTCCTTCACCCGCGTGAAGTACCGCCTGATCAAGGACGGCCGCACCCAGGAAGTGACCATGAAGTCGACCGACACGCTGGAAGCAGCGGACGTGGTCGATACCGACATGAACTACATGTACAGCGACGGCGAGTACTGGCACTTCATGGACCCGGAATCCTTCGAGCAGGTGCAGGCCGACAAGGCTGGCATGAACGGCGCCGAGAAGTGGCTCAAGGGCGAGGAGTCCTGCGTGGTGACCCTGTGGAATGGCGTGCCGATCGACGTGACCCCGCCGAACTTCGTTGAGCTGAAGATCGTCGAGACCGATCCGGGCGTGCGCGGTGACACCTCGGGCGGCGGCGGCAAGCCGGCCACCCTGGAATCCGGCGCTGTGGTCCGCGTCCCGCTGTTCGTCAACCAGGATGAAATCATCCGCGTTGACACTCGTTCGGGCGAGTACTCGGCTCGCGTCAAGTAAGCAATACGATGCAGGCGCCGCCACCCATCACCCCGCAGCCACGCGCTGCTGGTGCTGGGGATGCGGCGCCTGCTCGCATCCGGCATTTGCCGGGCCAGGCAACAGAAAGGTGATGACCGTGAGTGATATCCAACCCCAGCAGTGCGATCTGTTGATCGAAGCCGGTTACGTAGTGCCGGTAGAGCCGCATGCGGTGGTGCTTGAAGACCACGCGGTGGCGATCCATGACGGCGTGATCGTGGCAGTGCTGCCGCGTGCCGAGGCCCGCGCGCGTTTCAGCGCAAAGCAGGTCGTTTCGCGCCCGGAAGCGGCGCTGATCCCCGGTCTGGTCAATGCCCATACCCATAACCCGATGACGCTGCTGCGTGGCATCGCCGATGACCTGCCGCTGATGACCTGGCTGCGCGAGCACATCTGGCCGGTGGAAGCGGCGGTGATCGGGCCGGAGTTCGTTGCCGACGGCACCACCCTGGCCATCGCCGAGATGCTGCGTGGTGGCACCACCTGCGCCAACGAAAACTATTTCTTCGCCGACGTGCAGGCGGCCGTGTACAAGAAGCACGGCTTCCGCGCGCTGGTCGGCTCGGTGATCATCGACTTCCCCAGTGCCTGGGCCAAGACCGATGACGAGTACTTTGCACGCGCCACCGAGCTGCACGATACCTGGCGCGGCGACGCGCTGATCGGCACCGCGTTCGCGCCGCATGCACCGTATACGGTGAATGACGCCAACTTCGAACGGGTGCGGATGCTGTCCGACCAGCTCGACAGCCGCGTGCATCTGCACACGCATGAGACCGCGCAGGAAATCACCGATTCAATCGCCCTGCACGGGCAGCGCCCGCTGGCCCGACTGGATCGACTGGGTCTGGTCAACGAGCGTCTGATCGCGGTGCATATGACCCAGCTCACCGATGCCGAGATCCATCTGTGTGCCGAGCGCGGCGTCAGCGTGGTGCATTGCCCGGAGTCGAACCTGAAGCTGGCCTCGGGCTTCTGCCCTGCCTGCGCACTGGTCAAGGCCGGCGTCAATCTGGCCATCGGCACCGACGGCTGCGCCAGCAACAACGACCTGGACATGTTCAGCGAGAACCGCACCGCGGCCATCCTTGCCAAGGCCGTGGCCAACGACGCTACCGCGCTTGACGCGGCGACCACGCTGCGTGCGTCGACACTGGGCGGCGCCCGCGCGCTGGGCTTCGGCGACCGCATCGGCTCGATCGAAGTCGGCAAGCAGGCCGACCTGGCCTGCGTGGACCTGTCCGCGCTGGAAACCCAGCCGCTGCACCACGTGCTGTCGCAGCTGGTGTATGCCGCTGGCCGCCACCAGGTCAGCGACGTGTGGATCGCCGGCAAGCCCAAGCTGGTCCAGCGTCAGCTGGTCGACATGGACATCGCCGCGATCACCGCCAATGCGCGCCAGTGGCGCGACCGCATCCGTACCATCCGCGCCTGACCGCGCAACCGGCCGCCCCACGCGGCCGCAAGAGGAAACCGATATGAGTGCAGCTTCCACCTCTACCAACTTCGATCAGGCCGAACTGGACAAGTTCGCCGCACTCGCCACCCGCTGGTGGGATGCTGACGGTCCGCAGAAGCCGCTGCACGCGCTCAATCCGGTGCGCCTGAAGTACGTGGCCGACCGCGCCAGCCTGCGCGGCGCCAAGGTACTGGACATCGGCTGCGGCGGCGGCCTGCTCAGCGAAGCGCTGGCCAAGGAAGGTGCGCAGGTTACGGCCATCGACCTGGCCCCGGAGCTGGTGAAAGTCGCTCGCCTGCATGGCTTGGAATCCGGCGTCAGCGTCGATTACCGGGTGCAGGCTGCCGAAGATCTGGCTGCAGAGCAGCCGGGCAGTTTCGACGTGGTGACCTGCATGGAAATGCTGGAGCACGTACCGGACCCGGGCGCGATCATCGCCGCCTGCCATCGTTTGCTGCGTCCGGGTGGCAAGCTGTTCCTGTCCACGATCAACCGCACTCCTGCTGCCTTTGCAGTGGCAATTGTCGGTGCCGAGTACATCGCCCGGCTGCTGCCCAAGGGCACGCACCACTACCAGGAATTCATCAAGCCGGCCGAACTGGGCGCATGGTTGCGCGCGGCCGATCTGTCTTTGCAGGACGTCACTGGCATGGCCTACGAGCCGTGGCGCAACCGCGCCCGCCTGAGCAGCCGCACCGACATCAACTATCTGGCCTACGCGGTCAAGCAGGAACAGGCATGAGTGCCAGCTCCTTCCCGGCAGCCGTGCTGTTCGATCTGGACGGCACCTTGCTGGACAGCGCACCGGACTTCGTCGTCACTGCCAACCGCATGCTGCAGGCACGCGGTATGGATGAGGTGACGCTGGAGCAGCTGCGCCCGGCAGTGTCCAAGGGCTCGCGGGCGATGCTGGCGGTTGCCTTCCCGCTGATGGGCGAGGCCGAGCGGCATGCGTTGATTCCCGAGTTTCTGGAGATCTACGAAGCGCTGATCGGCCAGTACGCGACCCTGTTCGACGGCATCGAAACCATGCTGCAGGCGCTGGAGCAGAACGGCACCACCTGGGGCATCGTCACCAACAAGCCGGAGTATCTGGCGCGCCTGATCCTGCCGCAACTGGGCTGGGAGCAGCGCTGCGCGGTGCTGATAGGCGGTGACACCCTGGCCGAGCGCAAGCCACATCCGCTGCCGCTGCAGGTGGCCGCACAGCAGATCAAGACCGCCGCCAGCGCCTGCGTCTACGTCGGCGATGACGAGCGCGACATCATTGCCGCACGCGCTGCCGGCATGCCGTCGGTGGCGGTGTTGTGGGGCTACCGTCTGCACGGCGATGACCCGCAGGCCTGGCAGGCCGACAGCATTTGTGAGTTACCGCAACAACTTTGGCAGCCCGCCGCATGGCCAGCTACCCAACCGGCTTCGGCCTGATTCAACAACGAGGTTTGATGTGAGCAGTGCGCTGGACAGCTTTCTGGACAAGTGGCGTGAGCGTTGGCCGGAATGGGCCTTCGTGGAGCGGTTTGTCGACGAGGCCGATCGTGAGCGCAGCGTGGCCTGGTTCGCGCTGCTGCAGGAATTCGACGACATCTTGAACGCCAGCGGCGACACCACGCCGCAGGACGCCAAGCTGGCGTGGTGGGGCGAGGAGTTGCGCAGTTGGGAAGTGCAGCGTTCGCGACACCCGCTGGGACGCCTGCTGGAGCCGGTGCGTGCGCCGTGGGCGCAGCTGGCCGATGCCTTGCCGAGCTTGATCGACGCGCGTGATCGCGTGGCTGACGAAGCGCAGGCGCGCAAGGCCTTGGCGCAGTACGCGACAGCGGTGGCGGGGGTGGAAGCGGCAGTGTTCAACAGCAAGCCGGCGCCGACGGCTGCCGAGGCGTTGACCACGCAGATGCTGGCACTGCGCGTGCAGGAACAGGCAGCGTCGGTGCCGCAGGCCTTCAGCAATGAAATGGAATGGGACAAGGCCCTGCAGGCGGCATGGCCGTCGCGCGTCGCTGGCCCACGTCCGCGCCGTGTCTATGCGGTGCTGGCGCGTGGCCGCCAGCAGGCGCGCATCCGTGGCGGCGAGTACCAGCCGAGCCCGGCGGGTTTGATGTTGCGTAGCTGGTGGGCCGCGCGGGGCTAAACCTCGCGGACCTCAACGGAGCCGCTCCCTTCTCCCGTTTACGGGAGAAGGTGCCCGAAGGGCGGATGAGGGCGGCTTTGCGTTGTTGACTTATCAGCTTCGCGGCTCACGCCGCTCCCACACGCATTGTTGGGGATGCGCCTGTAGTGGGGGGGGGGGGGGGGGGGGGGGGGGGGGGGGGGGGGGGGCGGGGCGCGGGGGCGGGGCGGCGCGGGGGGGGGGTAGGGGCGGAGGGGTGG
>NZ_JBRREK010000085.1:0-10894 GCF_056760235.1 Stenotrophomonas sp. STEN018 | reverse complement strand
CGCCCCCCCCCCCCCCCCCCAGCGGCCCCCCCCTCCCGCCCCGGGGGTTCCATAAAATTAATTTTATAGGGGGGCCGGGCCCCCCCCCGCTCCTACAAGGGCACCAATATGCCGCGGCGGAGCCCTTGCCGAGCATGGCTCGGCACTACAGGGGCTTTTCTTCGGCGGCGGGTTTTTCTGTGGCTTCCGGCTTTGCAGCTTCGGCCGGTGCCGCCGGCTTGGCTTCGGTGCTGGCCGGCTTGGGCTTGGCTTTTGCCGCTGCCGCCTGCGCCGCCGCTACCGAGCCGGGGTGCTTGAGTTCCTGCAAGGCCGACTGGATCGGGGCGTCGCCCGGCAACACCACGCCGGCCTTGCTGCCCACCGCTTCGTCATCGCCACGCAGATGGCCGGGCAGTTTGGCTTCGCTGTAGTCGCTCAGGCTGGCCGGCAGGTCGTTGACCGCATCAGCCGGATCCGGCGTCAGTTCCACATCCGGCAGGATGCCGGTGGCCTGGATCGAGCGACCGCTGGGCGTGTAGTAGCGGGCGGTGGTCAGTTTGACCGAGTCACCGTTGTCCAGCGGCAGCACGGTCTGCACCGAGCCCTTGCCGAAGGTGCGGCTGCCGACCACGCGGGCGCGGCCGTTGTCACGCAAAGCGCCAGCCAGCACTTCCGAGGCACTGGCCGAGCCAGCGTCAGCCAACACCACCATCGGTGCGCCCTTGAGCAGGTCGCCCGGGGTAGCGTCGAACCTGGCATCGCTGATCGAAATGCGGCCACGGGTACTGACGATACCGCCCTTTTCCAGCAGATCGTCAGCCACCTGCACAGCAGCAGTGAGCAGGCCGCCAGGATTGCTGCGCAGGTCCAGCACCAGGCCCTTCAACTTGCCGCCGGCCTGCGCCTGCAGCTGGTTCAACTGCTTCTGGAAATCGGCGCCGGTGTCAGCCTGGAAAGTGCTGATGCGGATATAGCCGTAACCCGGTTCCAGCATCTTGCTGCGCACGCTGGTAACGCGGATGGTCTCGCGCATCACGGTGACATCGAAGGGCTTCTGCTCGCCGCGGGCGATGGTCAGCACCACGCTGCTGCCGGCCTTGCCGCGCAGCGGTTCGCTGGCATCGATGGCGTTGATCGGAGTGCCATCGATGGCCACGATCAGGTCGCCGGCCTTCAAACCGGCCCGCGCTGCCGGGGTATCGTCGATCGGCGACACCACCTTCAAGGTATTGTCCTGCTGCAGTACCTCGACACCGATACCTTCGTAGGCGCCGTTGGTCTGCTCGTCGAAGGCTTCGGCGTCCTCTTTATTGAAGTAGGTGCTGTGCGGGTCCAGCTCCAGCAGCAGGCCGCGCACGGCCGACTGCATCAGCTTCTTGTCATCCACCGGATCCACATAGGCCGCACGTACGGCGTTGTAGACGCCGACGAAGCGGCGGATTTCATCCAGGGGCACGCGTGAGGTGACCGATTCCTTGGCATCGGGATCGTCCGCCTTGGACACCTTGTCCGGGGCGCTCTGGGCCAATGCAACAGCCGGTGACAGGGCCAACAGCAGGGCAGCAGCAAGACGGGCTACACGCATGAACCACTCCATGAGATTACGGATGCGCAATAACCGCGCTGGACCCGATTATGCGCGAAGCCCAGCTAAATTCTTGTTGAATCGACGCCGCCCGCTGCGCCAGCGCTCAGCGGGCGTTACTGCCGCTGCAACCAGGTCGAGGGATCTACCGGCTGGCCGTTGCGGCGCAGTTCAAAGTAGAGGGCGGTCACGCCCTGGCCACCGGAGTTACCAACCTTGGCCACCGCATCGCCACGCTTGATGCTGGCACCAGCATCCTTGAGCAGGGTGTCGTTGTGCGCGTACAGGCTCATATAGCCGTTGCCGTGATCGACGATCAGGATCATGCCGTAACCGGTCATCCAGTCGGAGAACACCACGGTGCCGTCGGCCACGGCGGTAACAGTGCTGCCGGCCGGCGCACCGATCAGCACGCCGGCGCTGTTACGGCCATCCGGCAGGCGACCGCCGTAGCGGGCAAGCAGATTGCCCGACAGCGGCCAACCCAAGCCACCAACCCGCGGCGCTGGCGCATTGGCGACCACCCGCGGCGGCACCTTGCCCGGCGTCGCCCGGGCCGGGCTGCGAGTGGAGCCGCTGTTGGCAGCGGCCGCCTGCCGCGCCTGCTCGGCGGCACGACGAGCGGCTGCGCGGCGCTCGGCTTCGGCGCGGGCGGCGGCGGCACGCAGGCTGGCCAGCACCTGCTCCAGCGCGCGCGCGTCCTTGCCCAAGGCCTTCTCGCGCTCGCTGCGATCCTGATAGCGGGTATCGAGCTCGGTCAGTACGGTGGCGCGCTGGCGACGGTCCTGGGCCAGCGCGGTAGCCTGCTGGCGCTGTTGTTCACGGGCCTGTTCCAGCTCCTTGCTGCGCGCCACGATCTGCTGCTCGGTGCTGGTCAGCGCCTGCAGATCGGCGGTCAGGCCGGTGATTGCCTTGGCCCGCTCACGCTGCAGATAGCGGTGATAGGCCAGTTCGCGATTGGCATCGGCCACGCTGTCCTGCGACAGCAGCAGCTTCAAGGGCGCGTGGTTGCCTAGCTGGTAGGCACCTCGCAACAGGGTTGCCAGTTGCTGGCGCTGCTGGGCCAGCCCGCTTTCCAGCGTGGCCCGGCGTTGCTGCAGGGCAGTCAATGACTGTTGCTCGCGCTGCACTGCGGCTTCGGCCTCGGCCACCGCACGGCCGCTGCGGGCAACCTTCTGGTCGGCCTCGCGCAGGCGCTGACTGGCTTCACCGCGCTGCCCTTCCAGCTGGCGTCGTTCCTGGGCAACGCCTTTGATCTCGCCGCGCAGCTGCTGCAGCTTTTTTTCGGTGTCGCGCGAGCTGTTCTGCGCCGATAATGGACCGGCCAGCAACACCCCAAGCATCAGCAGGCAGGCACCACGCCATGGCGGCAGGGCCGCACGTCGTTGTGAACGAGGCTGGTGACTGGGCTGGCGCAAAGAGGTTCCAGTGACTTCAGGCAGATGCGGATTGTACCCAAGCGTGATGCCATGCCGCCCAGTCCATCGGCATTTCCACAGTGGAGATCTCATGAAACGTCTATTTCTACTTCTGCTGCTGAGCGCGAGTGCCCCACTGGCGCTTGCCGCCAACGATATCAGCAAGGTCAATGGCAGCATCCAGACCCAGGCCGGCACCACCTACGGCGATCTGGAAACCGTCAATGGCAGCATCCAGCTGGCCGCAGGTGTGCAGGCCAAAAGCGTCGAGACCGTGAACGGCAGCGTACGCATCGAAGACAATGTGCAGGCGCACAGCATCGAAACCGTCAACGGTGGGATCCACGGCGGCCGCAACCTGGTGCTCACCCACGGCTTGGATACGGTGAACGGCGGTATCTACGTCGACCGCGGCAGCCGCATCGGCGGCAATATTGAAACCGTCAATGGCAGCATCGGCCTGGTCGCCGCGGAACTGGGTGGCGATATCGAAACCGTCAACGGCGATATCACCGTTGGCATCGATTCAGTTGTCAAAGGCGGCATCAAGGTCAATCGCCCCTCATTCGGCATCTCGCTGACCGCGCCACGCAAGCCGCGGATCGTCATCGGCCCGAACGCGGTGGTCGAAGGCCCGCTGGTGTTCGAGCGCGAGGTCGTGCTGCTGGTGCACGACTCGGCGCGCATCGGTCCTGTGACCGGTGCCACGCCGCAACGTTTCGACAGTGAAACCGCGCCGCGCTGAACGCGCATTGCAGGCCAATCCTGCCTAGAATCCGGGTTCGACCTTGCAACCCGGAGTTTTCATGCAACGCAAACTGTTGTTGTGCCTGGCCGCGACCGCGGCACTGGCCGCCTGCAAGCAGGAGGCACCGGTACCGGCGGCCTCCGCGCCCGCCCCTGCTCCGGCCCCGGCCCACACCTTTGCCGGTGGCATCAACGCAGCCGACTTCGGCGAGCTGGTGAAGACCCTGGCCTCGGATGAATTCGAAGGCCGCGCCCCCGGCAGCAATGGCGAAGAACTGACGGTCAACTACATCCGCGACCAGATGCAGCGCATCGGCCTGCAGCCTGGCAACGGCGACAGCTGGTTCCAGGAAGTGCCGATGACCGAAACCACGGCCAACCCGGCTACCGTGCTGAAGATCCAGCAGGGCCAGGCCAGCCGTGACCTGGTGTTCGGCACCGACATGGTGATCGGCACCCGCAGCGGCCAGCCGGAAATCAAGATCGACAACAGCGAGCTGGTGTTCGTCGGCTATGGCGTCGACGCACCCGAGCAGAACTGGAACGACTACACCGGCCAGGATTGGAAGGGCAAGACGGTGGTGATGTTCGTCAACGATCCCGGCTTCCATACCAACGACGCCAAGTTGTTCGATGGCAAGCGCATGACCTATTACGGGCGCTGGACCTACAAGTTCGAAGAAGCCGCACGCAAGGGCGCCGCCGCTGCGCTGATCGTGCACGACAGCGCCGGTGCCTCCTATGGCTGGGATGTGGTGAAGAACTCCTGGGGCGGTGCGCAGTACGACCTGCCCGCCGCCGAAGACAGCCAGCCGCGCCTGCAGGCACAGGGCTGGCTGAGCGCCGAGGCTGCACGCAAGCTGTTTGCCGATGCCGGGCTGGACCTGGACAAGGCCTACAAGGACGCCAGCAAGCGTGGCTTCAAGCCGGCGCCGTTGAACGCGCAGCTGTCGCTGGACCTGAAGAGCACCATCGCACAGAAGAAGTCACGCAACGTGGTCGGCGTGCTGCCGGGCAGCAAACGTGCCGACGAAGCCGTGCTGTACATGGCGCACTGGGACCACCTGGGCAAGCACGAGGGTGAAACCGGCGACAACATCTACAACGGCGCGGTCGACAACGCCACCGGCGTGGCCGGCATTCTGGAAGTGGCCGATGCGATGGCCCACCAGCAGACCCCGCCGGAGCGCTCGGTGGTGTTCCTGGCGGTGACGCTGGAAGAATCCGGCCTGCTCGGTTCGCAGTACTACGTGAACCACCCGACCTTCCCGCTGGACAAGATTGCCGGCGTGATCAACATCGATGCGATGTCGGTCAATGGTCGTGCGCGTGATCTCACCGTTACGGGTTTTGGCAGCTCCGAGCTGGAAGACCTGCTCAAGCCGCTGGCCGCCAAGCAGGGCCGTACCCTGCATGCGGAAAACTCGGTGCAGAGCGGCTTCTACTTCCGCTCCGATCACTTCAACTTCGCCAAGGCCGGCGTGCCTGCGTTGTATGCCGATGGCGGCGAAGACCTGATCGACGGCGGCAGCGAAGCCGGCAAGCGTGCGGCCGAGGCCTATGGCAAGGACCGTTACCACAGCCCGCGCGACGAGTACGACCCGGCCACCTGGAAGCTCGATGGCATCGTCGAGGACCTGGAGCTGTTGTACGGCGTTGGCCAGCAGTTGGCTGGTGGTGATGCCTGGCCGAACTGGTACGAGGGCAACCCGTTCAAGGCCAACCGCGACGCGATGATGAAGAACAAGGACAGCAACGCAGCCAAGTAAACCGCTGCTGATCGCGAGAGAACGGCGCCTTTGGGCGCCGTTCTTGTTTGTATGTGGCTACGCTGCTTACGCCGTCGGCGAAGCCGCACGCGTCATACGCGCCTTGCGCACACCGGCCACCGCGAACACCACCAGACCGGCCCAGATCAGGCAGAAGCCAACCAGCTGATTGGCGCTGAAGGCCTCGCGGAACACCAGCACACCGACCAGGAACTGCAGGGTCGGCGCGATGTACTGCAGCAGACCAACCACGGTCAGCGGCACCCGTCGCACACCAAAGGCGAAGGCAATCAGCGGGATCGCACTGACCGCACCGGCCAGTACCAGCAGCGCGTCGATGCCCACGCCCCAGCCGGAGATGAAACCGCCGCCATGGCCGTTCTCGGCCCAGAGCACATAGGCCAGCGCCGGTGCCACCATGAACAGACTTTCCACGCCCAGACCGCTCACCGCGTCCACCACCACCAGCTTGCGCAGCAGGCCGTACAGGCCAAAGGTGATGGACAGGCCAATCGCGATCCACGGCGGGCGCCCGCTCTGCCAGGTCAACCAGGCCACGCCCAGCGCCGCCAGTGCCACCGCCAGCCACTGCAGCTTGCCCAGCCGCTCACCCAGCACCATCACACCCAACAGCACGCTCAACAGCGGATTGATGAAGTAGCCCAGGCTGGTTTCCACCACATGACCGGCATTCACCGCCCAGATGTACAGGCTCCAGTTCAGCGCGATCAGCAAGCTGGACAGACCCAGCAGCCAGAACCGCCGTGGCGTGGCCCATACCTCCGTCAACCAGCCCCAGCCGCGCACGATGCTCAGCCCACCGACCAACAGCACCGCACTCCAGACAATGCGGTGGGCAATGATCAGGAACGACGGCACCTCCTTGAGCAGATGCCAGTACAGCGGGAACAGGCCCCAGATGACGAAGGCCAAGGTGATGGCCCATAGGCCGTTACGGTGTTCGCTGTTGCTGTTCATGCGCGACGCAGCCTTGCAAGAGTGATGACCACGACGCCGGCCAGAATCACCGCCATCGCGCCGAGATCGGAAACACTGAAACGCTCATGTGCGATCCACACGCCAAGGGCGACGGCGATCACCGGATTGACGTAGGCATAGCTGCTGGCCAGCACCGGGCGCACGTTGTGCAGCAGCCACACATAGGCGGTGAAGGCGATGATCGAGCCGAATACGGTCAGGTAGCTCACCGACAACAGGCCCTGCAGGCTGGGCCAGGCGCTGATGCGCTCGCCGCGCAGCAGGCCGGCACAGACCAGGATCACGCCGCCGCACAGCATCTGCCCGGCAGCGGTCATGAATGGAGATGGCAGGTCGCGGCCGCGCGACCAGATCGAACCGAATGCCCAACCCAGCGGCGCGATCAGCAGCAGGATCAAGCCGGTAGGCGTTGCGGTCAGGCTGCTGCCAGCGTTGAGCCAGACCACGCCGACGAAGCCCACCGCAATACCCAGCCATTCGCCGCGGGTGACTTTCTCGCCACGGATGGCCGAGAACAGCGCCATCCACAACGGTACCGAGGCCACCGCCACTGCCGCCAGACCGGAAGACACGTCGCGTTCGGCCAGCACCACCATGCCGTTGCCGAGGAACAGCAGGCACAAGCCCATCACTGCCAAGGTCTTCCATTGCGCCCGGGTCGGCGCGGCCACACCACGCCAGCGCAGCAAGGCATAGAGCACGCTGCCGGCAATGACGAAGCGCGTGCCGGAGATCACCGTCAGCGGCGGCAGGCCGCTTTCCAGCGCCAGATGGATGCCGAGATAGGTCGACCCCCACACCACGTAGACCAGGAACAGGGCCAGAACGACAAGGCCACCCCTGGGAGGAGCAGCCGGCGTGGAATCGGGGGAGGACATGAGGCGGTGCCACCATTCGGGGGAAGGTGAATTCTAGGCCACCCCGGCACAGAGATCAGTCCGAAAAACGGCATGCTGTATTCGTTTGGCAGCCCACCTACATCATCCATACATGGTCTGCGCTAGCTTTAAGGCAACTGCCACGCCAACACCGCGTGCATCGCCCGGCCATCGGCCAACCAGCGAGGACAGCATCTGCATGAACACCCCCACCGCCAACATATCGGCAGCTTCCGAACGCGCCGCCCTGCGTCGCTCCATCTCCAACACCTTGAAGGGCTCGGCCGGCAACCTGGTCGAGTGGTACGACGTCTATGTCTACTCGGTGTTCGCGGTGTACTTCGAGTCGCAGTTCTTCTCGGCGGCCGACAAGAACTCCACCATCTACGTGTGGGCGATCTTCGCCGCTACCTTCCTGATGCGGCCGATCGGTGCCTGGTACTTCGGTCGGTTCGCCGACCGCTACGGCCGCCGCCGCGCCCTGACGGTGTCGGTGACGGTGATGGCGGCCTGCTCGTTCCTGATCGCGATCACCCCGACCGCCGCGCAGATTGGCGGTGCCGCGGCATTGATCCTGCTGCTGGCACGGCTGGCACAAGGCTTCGCCACCGGTGGCGAATACGGCACCAGTGCCACTTACATGTCCGAGGCGGCGATTCCGGGCCGGCGCGGCTTTCTGTCCTCGTTCCACTACGTCACCCTGGTTGGCGGCCACGTGCTGGCGCAGCTGACCCTGCTCGGCATGTTGCTGCTGTGGGACAAACCCGAGATTTCCGCCTGGGGCTGGCGCATCGCCTTCGGCATCGGCGGCATCGCAGCCATCGTGGTGTTCTGGCTGCGCCGGAGCATGGACGAGTCGCTGACTTCGGATTCCATCGAAGCAGCGAAGGATGGCCGCGCCAAGGCGTCCGGTTCGATGTACGAACTGTTCGTGCATCAATGGCGCGCACTGCTGCTGTGCTTCCTGATCACCGCTGGCGGCACGGTCGCCTTCTATACCTATTCGGTGAACGGGCCGAAGATGATCCAGAGCGCCTTCGCCGGTAACGACGTGATGACCGGCACCGTGATCAACCTGGGCGTACTGACCTTTTTGATGCTGCTGCAGCCGCTTGGCGGCTGGCTGTCGGACATCGTCGGGCGCAAGAGCCTGCTGGTGTTCTTCGGCGTCGGCGGCGTGCTCTACAGCTGGTACATGATCACCCAGCTGCCGCAGCAGCATGATCCACTGATGGCCTTCCTGGTGCTGGCAGTCGGCTTCGTCATCCTCACCGGCTACACCTCGATCAACGCCGTGGTGAAGGCTGAGCTGTTCCCCACGCATGTGCGTGCGCTTGGCGTTGGTTTTGGCTATGCGATGGCCAATTCACTGTTTGGCGGCACGGCGCCGTTGCTGTATCAAGGCGCATTGAAGACCGGACGTGTGGATACGTTCGCCATCTACGTCACTGCGGTGATCGCGGTGTCGCTGCTGGTCTATGTGTTCTTTCTGAAGAACAAAGGGCCGAATTGGCTGGATGGGACGCGGCGGTAAGGCTGGGCAAGTCGGAGCCAAAGCTCCTTTGTCTTTAGATGTATGCCGTCATCCCCGCGCAGGCGGGAATGACGGTATGAAAGCGAAGAGCGAAAAACGAAGAGCAAAAAACCGGCGAACTCAGCCCGCCGGTCTGCTCATCACTCAACGCCGAGCGGCATCACTGGCTTCACGCGCAGCCTCGAACTCCGCGCCCTTCTGCCACGTCGGCCACTGCCGGCTATTGGCCAACTCCAAGCCCATGTCGTAAACCAGCAAGGTATCGGCAGCCAAACCGCGCGCATCCCACTGCGGCGTCCACGCATCGCAGGCCTGGTGGTAGCACTTGGCGAAATAGGCATCACGCAGCGCGCGACCGGTGGCAACGCCACCATCCAGCTTGTCCAGACCGGCGCCAACGGTGATCGCCGGCACACCCTTGCGGGCGAACGCGAAATGATCAGCGCGGTAGAAGAAACCAGCTTCCAGGTTCGGATCCGGCGACCAGCGACGGCCGCGTGCCTGTGCTACGCGCTGCACATCGTCTTCCAGCGAAACCCGGCCATTGCCCCAGGTGGCGATATCAGCGGTTTCACCATCCGGGCTGAACATCTCGATGTTCAATACCGCAGCGGTGGTTTCCAGCGGTGCCAGCGGGTGCGCGGCGTAGTAGCTGGCACCGAGCAGGCCCTTCTCTTCGGCCGTCAATGCGATGAAATACAGCGAACGCTGCGGGCGCGGGCCGGCTGCGAATACGCGGCCCAGCTCCAGCACCGAGGCCACGCCGGTAGCGTTGTCGATGGCACCGTGGCGCACGGTCTGGCCGTTTGGATCCGGCTGGCCGATGCCGAAGGCATCCCAGTGCGCGGAGAAGATCACCGATTCCTGCGGATGGCTGCTGCCTTCCAGCTTGGCCACCACGTTGCGGGTGACCACGCGCTCACGCTTCACCCAGAAGCTGGTGGTGAGACGCGCATCGCCGAGTTCGACAGGACGGAAGTCAGCCTTCATCGCCTTGCGTTTTTCGGTCTCAAAATCGAGGCCAGCCGCGCTGAAAATGCGTTCGGCCAGCGCCCGCTGCATCCAGCCACGTACAGGCGTATGCGCGGCCAGCGCCTCGTCCTGGCTGCGCTCGATATCGAACAGCGGCGAGGTGCCGGAAGCCTTCACCGTCGCCCACGGATAGGCGGCCGCTGCGGTCTCGTGCACGATCAACACACCTTCGGCACCGCGGCGTGCGGCTTCTTCGAATTTGTAGGTCCAGCGGCCGTAGTAGGTGACCGCCTTGCCATCGAATGCGCCCGGCGCCTCGGCCTCGAAATCGGCATCATTAATCAGTACCACCGCGATCTTGCCGCTCAGGTCCAGACCCTTGTAATCGTCCCAATGCCGTTCCGGCGCGGAGATGCCGTAGCCGACGAATACCAGCGGCGTGTCCTGCTGGTCGACTACGCCGAACGGGCTCAGGCTCTGCAGGGTGATGTCCTCACCGTTGACCAGCGGCAGCGATTTGCCATTCAAGCTCAGGCTGGCCTGCACCGGACCATCCACGGTGGCACGCACCAACGGCACTTCCTGCACCCAGCTGCCATCCTTGCCACCGGGCTGCAGGCCGGCCTTGCGGAATTCGTCAACCAGATAGTCCACGGTGCGTTGCTCACCGGCCGAGGCCGGGGCGCGCCCTTCGAACTCGTCCGAGGCGAGGATGCGCACATGCCGCGACAACGCTTCCGGATCGATGCCACCGCCGGGCAGGTCATTGGCCGCCGAGGCGATACCGCCGACAAACAGGCAGGAAGACAGCAGCAGGATGCGCATCGGATTCACGGCAACTACCAACGACAGAATGAATGGCAGATTCTAACCGGCATTGCCGTTGTAGGCGCGACAGCGCTGTAGTGCCGAGCCATGCTCGGCAGGGGACTTACCGGGAGGGCCCTTTGTAGTGCCGAGCCATGCTCGGCAGAGGCTTTCCCAGTGGAGCCCCTTGCCGAGCATGGCGCGGC
>NZ_JBRREK010000084.1:0-11492 GCF_056760235.1 Stenotrophomonas sp. STEN018 | reverse complement strand
CCGGCGCGGGGATCCTTGCTACCAAGCGATCGAAAAGACCTAGTGCCGAACGGTCGCCCGCGCCGGGCTCTCGGCACCTAAGGTGACAGACCGCTAAGAGATAAGTGCCGAGCCATGCTCGGCAGGGGCCTTCCCGGTAAAGCTCCAGCCGAGCACGGCTCGGCTCTACAGAAACCCGCTTTGCGTAGTGCCGAGCCATGCTCGGCAGAGGCGTTACCAGCAAAGCTGCCGCCTCCATGCCGTCAGTCACTGGCCCGCAGCTCCACTACAGCGCTAAGGTCTGGCCTTTCCCTTCACGGTAAGGCCTCATGACGCTGCGTCCCCTGTCCCTGCTGGTATCCCTGTCGTTGTGCGTTCCACTGGCAGCCTCGGCGGTGGAGTTCAGCCAGGCTGAACTGAGCAAGGCCAGCGCCTTGCAGCACAAGCTGCTGACCCTGGATTCGCATCTGGATACGCCGGCCAACTTCGGCCGCGCCGACTTCAACATCATGCAGCGCCACGACCACAACGCCTTGTCGCAGGTGGACTACCCGCGCATGGTCGAAGGTGCGCTGGATGGCGGTTTCTTCGCTATCTACACCGACCAGGGCGACCGTAGCCCGGCCGCGCATATCGCCGAGCGTGACCATGGCCTGCAGCGCATGCAGGAGATCCACGAAATGCTGGCCGCCAACCCCGACAAGTTCCAGTTGGCACTGACCGCCGATGACGCCGCGCGGATCAAGGCCGCTGGCAAGCGCGTGGTCTATATCAGCATGGAGAACGGCAGCCCGTTGGTCGCCGATCCCACCTTGCTGAGTTACTACTACAAGGCCGGCCTGCGGTTGATGTCGACGGTGCATTTCGCCAACAACGAGTTCGCCGATTCGGCCACCGATCCCAAGGGCGCGGAGTGGGAAGGCTTGAGCCCGGCCGGCAAGGCGCTGGTCAACGAGGCGGTAAAGCTGGGCATCGTGATCGACCAGTCGCACGCTTCCGATGCGGTGTTCGACAACCTGATCGAGATGATGCCGGTGCCCTTCATCCTCTCGCACAGCTCGGCCAAGGCGGTGTTCAACCACCCGCGCAATCTGGACGACGCGCGCCTGCGCCAGTTGGCGGCCAAGGGCGGGGTGATCCAAGCCAATGCCTACGGCGGCTATCTGATCGACGAGACCAAGAGCGCCGAGCGCAAGCAGGCCGAAGAGGAACTGGAAAAGCGCCTCGGTGGCTGGGAAAACATGACCATGGCCAAGGGCGTGGAGCTGCGCAAGGCGATGGCCGAGCTCGACCAGAAGTACCCGCGGCGCAAGGCCACGCTGGATGATTTCTTCCAGCACTTCGGCCACATGCTCGACGTGGTCGGTCCGGACCATGTCGGCATCGGCATGGATTGGGATGGCGGTGGCGGCGTGACCGGCATGGAAGATGCGGCCGACCTGCCCAAGATCACCGCCTGGATGCAGCGCCGTGGTTTGACGGATGCGCAGATCGGCAACGTCTGGAGCGGCAATGTGCTGCGGGTGATGCGCCATGCGCAGGATTACGCGGCAGCGCAGAAGAAGTCGTAATCGCGCGCTGTTGGATGCATGGAACAACGAAGCGGGCTCAGGCCCGCTTTGTTTTTATCCACAACATGCTGGGGGTAAGTGGGTCATCCCATGCCAGGTCGGCGTTGCGCTGCTTTAGAGATCTTGAGCAGAAGCACCCCTCCCCAACCCCCCTTGCCTGCGGCAAAGGGAGGGGGCAGCCGCTCTGCGCTGTGCTTACCCCGGCAGCAGGAGCAAAGGCGCCTCAGCGCACGGCCGGCAACGTCAGCCGGTACACCAGCACGCGGTTGTCATTGTCGAAAGCCGAATCGCAGGCCTGGCCCTGCATCACGCAGTGGCGGGCGATGAAGTCGTTGTCATTGCCGATCAGCAACAGCCAGTCGTCCGGCCGCTGCGGATCGAGAGCAGGCAACAGATCCATTGCCTCCCATTTCTCCGACAGCAGCTGCGGGTCGTTGTTGCCGTTGTTGTGCAGATGCAGACCGGCGCGTGCAAGCTGTTCCGGGTCCAACAGGTTCAGCAGTTCCTGCCAGCGCGCCGGCACGATGCCGTCCTTCAGTGTGGTCCGTGCGGGATCCGCCAGCAGCGAGTCGGTTCCGCTTTCGTACGGCGTACCCGCAAGATTGCTGGCACCGTTGGTGTCCACCAGCAGCACGCTCTTGAACATCGCCGGCCAGGGCTTGGCGTTGCCCAGGCCGTTGCCGTCACGCGCCAGCAGCAGGAAGCGGTGCTGGTCCAGCGCGCGCAACTCGCTCTGTGCCGCCGTGCGGTTGGCAGCGCTACCGTCGCCCTTGGCGGTGTAAGCGGGCAGCTGCACAACATGGTGTGCGAGCGGCTGTGTTGGCACCGGGTTGCTGGAGACGTCGTAGACCAATACCCGCATATTGATGCGGCCATCGGCATCACCGCTGGCGCTGTCCTGTACCAACGCGCTCTGCAGGGCCACGAACAGGCGGCTGCCATCCGGCGACAGCGCCATGCCTTCCACGCCCTGATTGTTGCGGCGGCCGCTCTGCGGTGGCTTCAACGAACCAAAGTCCAGGCGGCCATCACGCATCGGCTGCACTGCCGGCGGTGGCACCAGCACGCCTTGCAGACGACCGTCCGCATCGAAGTAGTAGACGTTGGCCGCGTACTCGTCGCCGACGTAGAAATGGCCGTCGGCAGTGAACTGCAGTGACTCCGCATCCAAGGCGATCTTGCCTGCGCCGGTGCCGCTGGCCGGTGCTGGCAAGGTGATGCCGCGTTGGATCAGGGTGGCGTTGCCCGGATCGGCGCCGGTGAAAGGCCGCCCGTCGAAGTCGAGCAGTTGCAGGCCGCCAGCGACGCGCAAGGTTACCTGTCCTGCCGAGCGCGTATCGCCTGGTTGAATACGCATATCCAGTTTTTCCAGCCGGGCGGCGTAGTCGTAGAACAGGCCGGCTTCGGGGTCGTTGCGGCCGCGGTCGGGCAAGGTCCACAGCACACCGCGATAGCTGCCATCGGCATCACGTCGCCAACTGCCCGGTGCCACCGCCAACGACGAGAACGATCCCAGCGTATCGCCGAGGAAATCCACGGTCTCCGCCGGCAGCGCGCCGGCAGCGACCAGACCATGATCGACATAGCGTTGCCCGCCGAACTCCAGCACCCGCGGCGGCGGCTGGCTGACCTGGTGCGGCGTGGTGTAGACCGCAGCGCCCATCGTATTGGCAAGCAGGGCGTTGGCCAGCAGGGCAGTGGCGAGCAGGGGCATCGATCAGTTTCCTTCAGCGTGGCAGCTTAGAAGCGCACGTCGAGCGTGCCGAACACTTGGCGCGGGGCCGAGGCGTGGAACACGTACAGCTTGCCACTTGGATCGCTGGCAGCGAATACGCTGGAATCCAGGTTGCTGGCGTAGCGCTTGTCGGTGAGGTTGCTGAGGTTGAGCGAGAGCTTCACCTTCTGCAGCACGCCGATCTTGCCGAAGTCATAGGCCGCGCCGGCATCGAAGGTGGTGTAGCCGCCGAAGCCCTGATCGTTGGTATAGGTGTAGAAGCGCTCGCCGGTGTACTTGCCGCGCAGCTGCGCCGACCACGCGCCGGCCTGCCAGCGCAGTTCGCTGGACAGCAGCAGCTTGGGCGTATCGGCCTGGGTCTTGCCCTTGGTGGGCACGGTGACGCCGTTCTGCACGTAGTCCGAGTCGTAGGTCGAGTCGTTGTAGGAAGCCGCGTTGTACCAGCTGAAGTGCTCATTCGCGTCCCATAACGCGGTCAGCTCGGCACCGCGGCTGGTGACGCTGCCAACGTTGTAGAAGCGGTTGCCGCACAGCGGGCCCACCGGCTGGCGCGAGTCGCAGGGGTTGTACTGCAGCAGGCGGTTGTCGAAACGCACATCGTAGGCAGCCAGCGACAGCTGCAGGCTGTCGCCGATCCAGCGATAACCCAGCTCGAAAGTACGTGACTTCTCCGGCTCCAGCGCGGCCTGGCTGTTCCAGGTGGCCTGGCTTACCGCCTGCGGGCCTAGCTTGAAGCCGCCCTGGAACATGGCGATGTTCTTGGCATAGCTGGCAAACAGTTCCTGGCGCGGATCCAGCTGGAAGTAGACGCCGGCGCTGGGCAGGAAGTTGTCCTTGGCGCGCAGGCTGCCGGTGGCGAACTGGTTGTTGGAGCTGGCCGCGATCGGGGTCTTGGCGATGCCGGGCAGGGCGCGTGCATCCGAGCGCGCATCCAGCGTTTTGATGCCGGCCTCCAGGCGCAGGCGGTCATCCATCAGGCGAATGGTGTCCTGCAGGTACAGCTGGCGGGTCTGCCAACGGGTCTCCTGGGCGAACACACCGGTGTCCGGCTGGCCCTTTGCCAGACCGCTGAAATCACGCGGCCCATCCACCGCACTCTGGTAACGCGAGGCGCTGCTGGTGTTGCTCTCGTACCAGGCGCCGGCCTGCACATGGTGCATGCCCAGCTGCCATTCCAGGCCAAGCGTGCCGCCGCTGCGGTCGATCGAGTACAGCGTGTTGCGGAAGATGATCGGCAGTTCCTTGGCGGTGCCCTTGTTCGACCAGGCACCGCTGTTCCAGTTGTGGCCTTCGCCCTGGTCTTCATGGTGATAGCCGAGCACGCGCAGGGTCACGTCATCGTTGGGGAAGAACTCGGCTGAGACGTAGTACAGGTCGTCATTGCGCAGGATCTGGCCGGCGGTGAAGGCGCCATCGGCATCGGTGTCCGGGCCGCTGCTGTCACAGCGGCTGGCGACGTAGGTGTTCTTGTTGCAATACGCCTTGGCCACCGCTTTGTTCCAGTTGGGCGCGTAGCCGCCCCAATCCCAACCCAGCCCGCGTGCCATCGCATCCTTGGACAGGTAGAAGTCATTGGCCTGGCTGGTACGCGAGGCATCGGCGAAGCCGGTCAGGCGCATCCAGTCGTTCTCGTACACCGCCTTGGTGTTGAACTGACGGGTGGTGGACTGGTTGTAGGCGGACTGGTTGTTCCACAGATCCGACTGGGCCTGCATGCCCGAGACATACATGGAGAAACCGTTGTGCTGGCCGCTGTCGAAGCGGGCGAAGCTGCGGCGGTTGCCATCGCTGCCGAAGCTCTGCACCACGCGCCCGCCCATGTCCTGCAGTGGCGCATTGGAGAAGTAGGCGATGGCGCCCCCCAGGTTGCTGCTCGACGGCGTGGACAGGTTGCCGATGCCCTGCGCCAGCTCGGCCATGCCCAGATTTTCGGAGATCAACGCACGGTTGATGCTCAGCCCGTTGTAGTTGTTGTAAGCGCCATCGCCCAGCGGCACGCCGTCCAGCGTATAGCCCAGCTTGCTGCCGGTGAAGCCGCGCAGGCTCAGGGTCATCGACTGTTCGTTGGTGCCCAGCGCATCAACCGATTGCGCGTTCACGCCGGGCAGCAGGTTCAGCACCTTCTGCGGGCTGGTGCCGGGTGGCAGCACGTCGAGGTTTTCCGCAGTGATGCGCTGCACCTGGCGCAGTTCGCCGCTGCCGATGACGGATACCGCGTCCAGTTCGGTGGCGGCTGAAGGACCGGCGTTGTCGGCGGCATGAGCAACGGGAGCCACGGCCAGTGCAATGGCCAAAGCAAGCAGGTTTCGCGTCATCGGGAGAGGTTGCCTGTCGTTGAAGGACAGGCCATCCCCATTACCGGCCCGTCCTGAAGCGTGGAAGAAACCGACGAGGCAGGCGGGGCAGACGATGCTGGCCCCGGCGTCTTCGCCGCGGGCGCAGTCTTCCAGCACTAGATGACAGTGATATTGCGCATGTGATGCCGTGTCACAGAAATGCAGAAGGCGGGCCGAAGCCCGCCTTCTTTTATCCACAGGTTGCTGTGGATTACTTGCTACGCCCCAGCACCGCATTGCGGCGGCTGTACAGGGCATAGACCAGCAGGCCAAACACGTTCCACGCCAGGAACCACAGCTGGGTGCGCATCGGCAGGCTGATGAACAGGTAGATGCAGCCGCCGATCGCCAGCGGCCCCACCACCCACGCCAGTGGCGTGCGGAAGGTGCGCGGACGGTTGGGCTCGCGCTTGCGCAGCACCAGCAGGCACAGGCCTACCGCAGTGAACGCGGCCAGCGTACCGGCATTGGCCAGCGCGGCGATTTCATCCAGTCGTGCCACACCGGCCAGCGCAGCAACCAGCACCGCGGTGAACAGGGTGATGGTCACCGGCGTACCGGTGCGCTGGTTGACCTTGGACAGGCCACGCGGCAACAGGCCGTCACGCGACATCACGAAGAAGATGCGGCTCTGGCCGTAGAAGAACGCCAGCAGCACGGTCGGCAACGCAATGATGGCGACGATGCCGATCACCAGTGCGGCCGTGCCGTGGCCGAGTTCGCGCATGATCAGCGCCAGCGGCTCGGCGCTCTTGCCGAACACCGTGTAGCTCATCGCACCGACCGCGGCCAAGGCCACCAGCAGGTAGATGATGGTGCAGCCGACCATCGAACCGATGATGCCGATCGACAGGTCGCGCTTGGGGTTCTTGGTTTCTTCGGCCGCGGTGGAGATCGCATCGAAGCCGTAGAAGGCGAAGAAGATGATCGCAGCCGCAGCCATCACCCCGCGCTCGACGCCATCAGGACCCAGTGACTTGGGGAAGCCGTACGGCATGAACGGCTGCAGGTTGGCGCTGTCGAAGGCCGGCAAAGCAACCGCGACGAACACCGCCAGCGCGATCAGCTTGAACACCACCAGCACTGCGTTCAGCGTTGCGCTTTCCTTGGTGCCGACCATCAGCATGCCGGCGACCAGGAAGGTGATGACGATGGCCGGCACGTTGAGGAAGCCGCCTTCCACATGCGGGCCGGCGGCCAATGCCTGCGGCAAGGCCACGTTCCAGCCGAACGAGGTGTGCAGCCATTCCAGGAAGCCGACGAAGTAGCCGGACCAGCCGACCGCCACCGTGCTGACCACCAGCGAGTACTCAAGAATCAAACTCCAGCCCACCACCCAGGCGATGGTCTCGCCCAGTGCGCTGTAGCTGTAGGTATAGGCGCTGCCGGCAGCCGGCATCATCGTCGACAGCTCGGCATAGGCCAGCGCCGCACAGGCGCAGATGGTGCCGGCGATGATGAAGGACAGCAGTACCGCAGGGCCGGCCTTGTCCGCACCCACGCCGATCAGCGTGTAGATGCCGGTGCCGACGATGGCACCGATGCCGAGCGCGACCAGGTGGGGCCAGCTCAGCGTTGGAATAAGCCGACGGCCTTCTTCGTGTTCGGTGAGTTGGTCGATGGGCTTGCGCCGGAGCCAGGATTGCATGCGGACCTCGCGGTTCGTGGTGGTTCGGGGAAGCGGCCGAGTTTGGCCTAACGCAGTGCAGCAAAGCTAGAAAAACCCGTCATTTGGCGCGCTTTTACCGCGAATGGATGTCAACGTGCCGAATTTGGCATAAAAACCACGGATGCTGGCCGGGCCGCGGCCCCGGCAACCGAGCTTACGCCGCTGTGGCGGCTGAACAATGCCGGTTTTGCAGCAGCATCACTCGGCAATGCCAAGCCGCAGCCCGAACACCAGCAGACACACACCGACCCCGCGTCGCAGCCACACGCCAACACGCGGATAACCGGCCAGGCGGCGGGCGATGAACTGGCCGCCGAAAATCAGCACCGAGCACCAGCCGATGCTGAGGATGGCGATCAGCACCGCCATCGTCGCCAGGGTCAGCGCACCGCGCTGCCGCACCGGGTCGATGAACAGCGGGAAGAAGGCCATGTAGAACAGGATTGCCTTCGGATTGAGCACACCGACCAACAAGGCCTGGCGGAACCAGCGCCGCCCGTGTTGTACCGGCACACTCTCGCCAGCGACCGCAGCTGCCGGTTCACGCAGCAGGTTGATGCCAACCCAGATCAGATAGGCCGCACCCACGTAACGCAGTGCGGCGAACAGCACGGGATGCGCCTGCAGCAGCGCGGCCACGCCGGTGGCGGCAATGGCAATCAGGATCTGGTCGCCCAGCATCAAGCCGGCCAAGGTGGCGTAGCCGGCACGCACGCCACCACGCGCTGTGGCGGTGAGCAGGGTGAAGGTGCCCGGTCCCGGCAACATCAGGAACAGGATCACGGCCACCACGAAGGTGCCCAGATCGTTGATACCCATCCACGGCATGTTGATTCTCCGGTGGGCTCAGCGCGCGCGCTGGTCGGCGATGCGTTGTTTCACCGCATCGATCAGCGCTGGCAGGTCATCAAAGCGCGGCACGCCGTAGCGGTCACCGGTGATGTCCAGGTTGCCCTTGCGCCAATAACCCGCCGGCGCGGCCACCAGCAGCTTGCCCGAGCGCGCATACAGGCCGAACTCGAGCAGGGTGATCGGGCTCTGCGTACCGGGTGCGAAATACATCAGCACGATGTCGGCCTGTTCCAGCGCGGCCAGCTCCCACTCCACCTGGCGGCGGAACTCGGGTTCATCGGCCTCGGCGCGCCAGGCCGGGTTCCAGTCGGCGCGGCGCGGATTGAGCATCAGCACGCCCTGGTCGGCAAGCGCCGCCTGCACCTGCTGCTGCCAGTCACCGGCCTTGCCCATCTCGATGCTGCCGGCCAGGAACACTTTGGGCCGCGCGTCATTGGCAGGCAGGGCGTTGGGCGAGGTGATGGTCTGCGAGTCGCTGGCCAGGGCTGCCATCGGCAGCAGGCACAACAGACTCGACAACAGCAGCAGCGACAGCGGCTTCATGGCAGGGATACGGCGGGTGGGGACGCCCATGATCGCAGATAGGCGCCGATGGCAGTTTTCGCCAGTGGTCGGCTGGTTGCAGGATCAGCTTCTGAGACGGGCAGGGCTACACTTCTCCCCATGCAAACTGAAACCCTGATCCTTGGCGGCCTGCTGGTCGCCGTCCTCGTGCTGCAGCTGCTGCTGTTGCTGCGCCGTAATGACACATCCGCGCTGGAAAATACCTTGCGCGAAGAACAACGCAGCGGCCGTGGCGAGCTGCGCGAGCAGCTGGAAACCATGGCGCGGCAACAGGACATCCGCATCGATGGCTTCGGCCGCAACCTCACCGATTTGTCCACACGCACCGACCAGCGCCTGGACCTGCTGCGCGACAGCCTCAATGACGACGCCCGCAAGGGCCGCGAGGAAACCGCCAACGCCCAGCAGTTGCTTGCGCAGTTGCTGGGTACGCGGCTGCAGGATGTGCGCGGCCAGCTCGACGTGTTCGGCCAGCAGCAGGAAGCGCGCATGGAAGCCTTCGCGCGCCAGCTGGCCGGCCTGCAGCAGAGCCTGGTCGAGGAAACCCGCAAGGGTCGCGAGGAAGGCGCGCAGGTACAGCTGCGCTTCGGCGAAACCCTCAACCAGAAGCTGGGCGAACTGACACAGCGCAACGAACAACGCATCACCGAAATGCGCCAGACCCTGGAAGCACGTCTGAAGGACCTGCAGGGCGACAACGCCGCCAAGCTCGAACTGATGCGCCAGACCGTCGATGAGAAACTGCAGAGCACCCTCAATACGCGCCTGGATTCCTCGTTCAAGCTGGTCTCCGAGCGTTTGGAGCAGGTGCAGCGCGGGTTGGGCGAAATGCAGCAGTTGGCTACCGGCGTTGGTGACCTCAAGCGCGTGCTGAGCAACGTCAAGAACCGCGGCGGCTGGGGCGAAGTGCAGCTGGACAACATCCTCGAGCAGACCCTGACTGCCGAGCAGTACTCGCGTGGGGTGAAGTTGCGCGCCGACAGCGGCGAGATGGTCGACTTCGCCGTGCGCCTGCCCGGCCGTGCTGATGCCGATACGCCGGTATGGCTGCCGATCGATTCCAAGTTCCCGCGCGAAGATTACGAGCGCCTGCTCGATGCACAGGAAGCTGGCGATGCCGACGCGGTACGCAACTGCGGCAACCAGCTGGAGCGTGCGATCCGCATCCAGGCCAAGTCGATCAGCGAGAAGTACATCGTGCCGCCGCACAGCACAGACTTCGCGGTGATGTTCCTGCCGACCGAAGGCCTGTATGCCGAAGTGATCCGTCGCGCCGGCTTGGTGGATGCCTTGCAGCGCGAGCACCGCGTGGTGATTGCTGGCCCGACCACGGTTACTGCGTTGCTCAACAGTCTGCAGATGGGCTTCCGTACCCTGGCCATCGAACAGCGTTCCTCGGAAGTGTGGAGCCTGCTGGGCGCGGTCAAGAGCGAGTTCGGCAAGTTCGCCGGCATCCTCGAACGCGCCGAGAAGCAGATCAACACCGTTGGCAAGAGCCTGGGCGATGCCAGCCGCAAGACCCGCACCATCGAGCGCAAGCTGCGTGGCGTGGAATCGCTGTCCAGCGACGCCTCGCAGGCAATGCTGGGTACAGACGACGAAGCCGACGAAGCAGAAGACGAAAGCCCCACAGCGTAGTGCCGAGCCATGCTTCTTCTCCCTCCCTTTGTCGCAGGCAAGGGGAGGGCTGGTGAGGGGTACGCTCTTCGCAGTCTGACGCAGCACCGGCATCGCGGCTCATGGCCCGAGGCCACCCAGCGCCGCTCCTACAAAATGCCGGCACCATTCATGTAGTGCCCAGCCATGCTCGGCAGAGGCTCTACCGGGAACGCCCCAGCCGAGCATGGCTTGGCACTACCGCTTCTGCTCCCTCCCTTTCGCATAGCGAAGGGGAGGGCTGGGGAGGGGTACGCTCTTCGCTGACTGCTGCAGCGTTGGCTTCGCGACTTACGCCGCTCCCACAGTACAAACCGGCAAGCCCATGTAGGGCCGAGCCATGCTCGGCAGAGGCTCTACCGGTAACGCCACAGCCGAACATGGCTCGGCACTACAGTGTTGCAGCACTGCGGTCGTGTCAGTGCCACCTGCGCCGTTTATGCTTGCGGTCTCCCAACCCCACAGCAGGTAACCGCATGACCGCTTCCGTGTACGACATCGCGCTGAACACCATCGACGGCGCCGCCGCTTCGCTCGCCGACTACCGCGGCAAGGTGCTGCTGGTGGTCAATACCGCTTCCAAGTGCGGCCTCACCCCGCAGTACGAAGGCCTGGAAAAGCTCTACCGCGAAAAGAAAGACGCCGGCCTGGAAGTGCTGGGTTTCCCGGCCAACAACTTCAACGGTCAGGAACCGGGCAGCGAGGACGAGATCAAGCAATTCTGTGCGCTCACCTATGACATCAGCTTCCCGATGTTCTCCAAGATCAGCGTTGCCGGTACCGACATCCACCCGCTGTACCAGCAGCTGACCACCGCCCAGCCGGCTGCCATCGGCGAAGGCCCGATGCGCGAGAAGCTGGTTGGTTTCGGCATCGAGGCCAACCCGGCCCCGGCCGTGCTGTGGAACTTCGAGAAATTCCTGATCGGCAAGGACGGCAGCGTTGTAGCCCGCTTCGCCCCGGACACCAGCGCCGATGACGAAGGTCTGCGCAAGGCCATCGACGCAGCGTTGGCCTTTTAGGGAAGCTCTGAACAACTCCCCCGAAGCTGCCAGACTGCAATCCGCGATTTGAGAGCTTGATCGACCCATGCAACTAACCTTTGGCGACGCCGAACAACAAGGCCGACG